>JAYUUW010000460.1:0-1537 GCA_043754665.1 Anaerolineales bacterium
GGCTGGTCCGCCCGTGGTGGACGATGAGGACGATGCCGATGATGAGCCCGGCGCGCCGCCGAGCGATCATCCCGGCTGTGTCAACGGTGGAAGTGGGGCGAACAGCCACAACCCTCACTGCACCGGCGATGCGCCGGCCGGCCCCGGTAATGGCGGGGGCAACCCCGGCCATGGCAATAACGGCAACGGGCATGGCAAGCCGTAGCCGCTAGACCGGTGCATTAAACCAAACAGCGGGGCCGCCGAAACGATCGGCGGCCCCGCTGGCTTTTAACTCGCATTCGCGCCGGTGGGCTGTCCGTCAGAGCCGTCAGGGCCGTTGGGAACACACCGGCTTGCCCGCCGGGTTAAGCGGGCAGGGGGTTGGCGGCGGATCACCGCTCGGGGCCTCAGTGGGGACGGCGGTCTGACCCCCATCGCCGGCGCCGCCCGGTGGGGGAGGCGCCGGCGTGCAGTAGTTCGGCGAATTGGGGTTGCCGGCGCTGCAATTAGGTGTGGCTGGCGGCCCCTGGCCGTCGGAGTTGCCGGGGGGGGTGGCGGTGGCCGCGGGCGCCTGGGCCTCGGCGGTGGCTGTCTTCTTCTCTTGGCCCGGCGGCAGGTCGGTGGCCGCGGGCGCCTGGGCCTCGGCGGTGGCCGTCTTTTTCTCTTGGCCGGGCGGCAGGTCGGTGGCGACCGGCGCACGGCGCGTGGGGGTGGGCGGGCGCTGGGTGGCCGTGCCCGGCTGATGCTTAATGGCATCGAGTTGGGCTTGCGCCGATGCCTGGTTAGACCGCGACGCGGTGACGGCCTGGTCGAGGCGGGTCTGGGCCTGGGCCGGCAAGCGGGCTTGCACGGCGAGCAGGACTGTAACCTGCGTATCGATCTGCGTGAGTAGGGTTTGCAGCAGCGCGGCTTGCTCAACGGCGGCCGCTTGGGGAATGTGGGCGAGGGCGGTGTCGGTTTCGCGCCCGATCTCGTTCGCCGCTTGCTCCAACTGGGCCGGGTCGGCGGCGGGGTCGGCGGCGAGGGCTTGGAGTTCCGCGGTGCGTTTTTCGGCCAGGTGGATATGCCAAGCGGCCTGCGCGGCGGCGGGGACGAACACGCCTTGAACAGCCTCGGCGGTGCGCTTGACGGGGTAGAGCGCCTGGCCCGGCAGGCTGCCGTCGGCGGCCCGCACCGTGCCGGCCCCGCCCAAGAGCAGCACCGCCACCAGCGCGGCGGCCATGGCCCACCGCGGCCAAATCGCCGGGCGGGGGGCGCGGCCGCGGTGGGCGGCCAGCGCGGCGCGCAGCTGGGCCTGGTGGCGTTGGGTAGCCGCAGCCGACAGGGTGAGCGGCGGCGAGGCCTGGAGCGCCTGGGCGGCTTCTAGCTGCGCCAGCAGGTCAGGCACCTGGGGGTACAGCGCGGCGCACTCGCGGGCGGTCTTGCGCCCGGCGGCCACCTCTTCAAGGCAATGCTGGAGAATGTCGTCGGTGTGCATGGTTCAGCGGTCGAGCTTTTGTCCTAGTTGCCGCAACGCTCGGTGCTGCAACGATTTAATTGCGCCGGTCGTTTTGCC
>JAYUUW010000461.1:0-2290 GCA_043754665.1 Anaerolineales bacterium
CAGCGCTAAGTTTACACTCAGCAGTATCTTGTGATGGTTTGCGCAATTCGGCGCCATCTATATTATGTAAACCTGGTAGAGGAGTCAGCATCCCATGGAAATCTCACGCCACTGGCGTCTGCAGCAGCAACGGTATGCCCTGGTGGGCGAGGTGTGCCCCCACTGCGACGCCAAGATCTTCCCGCCGCGCGACGTCTGCCCCAACTGCGCCGGGGAAGCCAAGACGCCCTTCGCGTTTAGCGGCAAGGGCGAGGTCTACAGCTACACCACCGTGCACGACGCGCCGCAGGGCTACGAGGGCAACGCCCCCTACACCGTGGCGATTGTGAAGCTGGCCGAAGGCCCCATGGTCACCGCCCAGCTCACGGATGTGGATAACAGCCAGGTGGGCATCGGCATGCCGGTGGAAATGGTGACCCGCAAGCTGCGCGAGGACGGCGACCGGGGCATGCTGGTGTACGGGTACAAGTTCCGGCCGGTTTTGCAGCAAGCCTAAACGACTGCGTTTGGTTAGCAAGCGCCCTTTCCCACGAAGGGCGCTTTTCATTCCCCAATATTCAGGGACGGCGAATGACGCTATACCTCACCGTGTGCCTTTACGGCCGGCAGGGCGTGCCGGGCGAGTTCAAAGCCTATGAGCAGCACGCGCTCGACCTCTTCCGGCGACACGGTGGCGAGGTGCTGGCGGCCTACACGCCCCAACGCGCCGCCGGCAGCGACGACACACCCGATGAAATTCAGGTGTTGCGCATCGCCGACCAGGCCCGCCTGGACGCTTTCCTGGCCGACCCCGAGCGCACGGCCCGCGCCGCCGAGCGCGAGGCCGTGATCAAACGGACAGTGATCTATCAATCAGCCGCGCTGGTCAACTATTAGCGCGGCCGGTTGGGCGACCGACGCCCCTGAACGATCGACCCACCTCCGGGCGGACCAACACCTCATTCTTGGGCGAATTACACCGGCTATAATAGCCTGACTGAGCAACAGATCGCGCCCGTCGGGCGTATAATTCACGCTGCCGACCGAACACATGGCCGTTTCCCGCGTGAGCGCGCCGGGTGGTTGAACGCCGCGTGGGCCGCGCACGGCCACTGAATGCTAAACCGTTGGCTCGTTGGGCTGCCCACCACTATTCTGCATAGTCGCGCTGCTCAACCAGTCACCCAACCAAAGGAGTAAACGCTATGACTGACGCTAGCAAGGGCCCGATGCATCAACCGCCGACCGGGCGCGGCACCTCAAACCGCGACTGGTGGCCGAACCTGTTGAGCCTCAATGTCCTCCACCAGCACCCGGCCGCGTCTAACCCCATGGGCGCGGCGTTCAACTATGCCGAGGAATTCAAGAAGCTCGACCTGGCGGCCCTCAAGCAGGACCTCTACGCGCTCATGACGGACTCACAGGACTGGTGGCCGGCCGACTTCGGGCATTACGGACCGCTCTTCATCCGCATGGCCTGGCACAGCGCGGGCACCTATCGCACCGGCGACGGCCGCGGCGGGGCCGGGTCGGGCACCCAGCGCTTTGCGCCCCTCAACAGTTGGCCCGACAATGTCAACCTCGACAAGGCCCGCCGGCTGCTCTGGCCGATCAAGCAGAAATACGGCCACAAGATCTCGTGGGCCGACTTGATGATCCTGGCCGGCAACTGCGCCCTCGAGTCGATGGGCTTCAAGACCTTCGGCTTCGCCGGCGGGCGCGAGGACGTGTGGGAGCCGGAAGAGGACATTAACTGGGGCGCCGAGCGCAAGTGGCTGGAGGACAAGCGCTACAGCGGGGACCGGAACCTCGCGAACCCGCTCGCCGCCGTGCAGATGGGCCTGATCTATGTGAACCCCGAAGGGCCGAACGGCGTGGCCGATGCGCTCGCCGCCGCCCGGGATATCCGCGAGACCTTCGCGCGCATGGCGATGAACGACGAAGAAACAGTCGCGCTGATTGCGGGCGGCCATACGTTTGGCAAAACCCACGGCGCGGGCGATGCCACCCTGGTGGGCGTCGAGCCGGAAGGCGCTGGGCTCGAGGCGCAGGGCTTCGGCTGGCATAGCAAACACGGTTCCGGCCGGGGCGGGGACGCGATCGGCAGCGGCCTGGAAGTCACCTGGACCACGACCCCCACCCAGTGGAGTAACAATTTCTTTCAGAACCTGTTCGGCTTCGAGTGGGAGCTGACCAAGAGCCCGGCCGGCGCGCAGCAGTGGACCCCGAAGAATGGGGCCGGCGCCGGCACCGTGCCGGATGCGCACGACCCGGCCAAGCGGCGCGCGCCCGCCATGCTGACCACCGACCT
>JAYUUW010000462.1:0-4489 GCA_043754665.1 Anaerolineales bacterium
CGCCAGCGCATCGGCCTGGCGCTGCAAGGGGTTCTATCCGGTTCTGCTTCTGACGAAGAAGCCGCCTCGCCTGAGCTGCCGCCGGCAGCCGAACAGGAAGAGGATGATTACGCCGATATGTCCGGGGGGGACACGCCGGCAGCAGAGGGTGAGGCTTAGCAACAAGCATGACGAAAACTGAGGAAAAGATTGTGGTGGAGGGCACGGTGATCGAGGCCATGCCCAGCACGACCTTCCGGGTGCAGCTCGATAACAACCACACCGTGCTGGCCTATCTCTCCGGCCGGCTGCGGAAGTACTACATCCGCATTCTGCTGGGCGACCGCGTGAAAGTCGAACTGTCGCCCTACGACCTGAAACGCGGCCGCATTGTCTACCGCTTCAACTCCGGCGGCGGCACCATGCCCGCGCCCGACGCGCCGGTGTAGCGCTGGCTCTGAACTAAAAACCGCCTCGCTGATGCGAGGCGGTTTGCGTTTAAGGCGCGGTGGGGAAGGGTCTGGGGGGCCTAAAGCGTGTGAAGGGCCTAAAGGTTAAAGCAGGGCCGTCAGCAACCAGCCAACCGCCGATGGCGCCGCCCTACCCTTTAGACCCCCTAGACCCTTCAGTCCCTTTAGTCCCTTTAGTCCCTGTCAGGCCGCCTTCTCCGCAATAATCGCCACCCAGTCGTCAATTTGCTCTTGGGCCAGGATCGTCAGGCCGGCCAGCTTCAGCGCGGCCTGCACGTCGGCGGCCTGTGTGTCGAGGATGCCCGAGACGATCAGCCGGCCGCCGGGGGCCACGGTGTCGGCCAGGCCTTGCCCCAGCAGCAGAATAATCACCCGCGCCAGGATGTTGGCCACCACCAGCGGCACGCCGCGCCACTGCGCGCCAAACTGCCCGGCCAGCACCTCGGCCAGCGACCCTTGGGCCACCTGAATGCGCTCGGCCACGCCATTGGCGGCGGTGTTCTCGCCGGCCACGCGCACGGCCTCGTCGTCCACATCCAGCGCCAAGATCGGCCCGGCCCCCAGCTTGGCCGCCGCGATAGCCAGGATGCCCGAGCCGGTGCCCAGGTCAAGCACGGGCGCGCCGGTCGGCAGATAGCGCTCAATCGCCAGCAGGCAGAGCTGCGTCGTCGGGTGCGTGCCGGTGCCGAAGGCCATGCCGGGGTCGAGGCGGATGGCCACCGCATCCGGCTCCAGCGGCGGGTTGAGCCAGGCCGGAATGATCATCAGCCGCCGGCCGAGGCGCAGCGGGTGAAAGTTCACCTTCCACGACTCCGACCAGTTGGTCTCCACGATCGGGCGGTAGGTCGGCTCGGGCAGCGGCAGGATCTGGCCCAGGTGCCACAGCGCTTCTTCCATCTGCTGGCGGCGGGCATCCAGGTCGGCATCGACCACCAGGTAAGCGCGCACCAGCACATCGCCGGTGGGGCGGGTCTCGTCGGTCTCGGGCGAGGTCTCCAGCCGGGTGGCTTCGAGCGCCACGCCCTCGGGCGCAAAGCGCGCCAGCACATCGGCCACGGCCTCCGCCGTCTCGCCGTTCACGCTCAGAGAAACTTCCAACCACTGCACGGTCAATCGCTATTCCCACAGCAGGGCGCGCAGCGGATCAATCATCATCCGCCGCTCGCCCCGCTGTGCCAGGCCCCCCTGATATTTACCCGTTGGTAGTGCTTACTGCCCGCCGCTGATGAGCACCTCGCGCACGCGGTCAATGAGGCCCTTCTCTTGCGGCACGGCATCGGGCGGCAGGGTCTTGGCCAGCTCTTTGAGCAGCCTTTTTTGCTCGCCGGAGAGGTTGGTGGGGGTGGTCACGGTCACCAGCACATACATGTCGCCGCGCCCGCTGCGCTGCAGGCGAGGCACGCCCTTGCCGCGCAGATGGAACACGGTGCCGGGCTGCATGCCGGCCGGCACTTTGATCTTCTCGGCGCCGTTGACCGTCGGCACGCTGATGTCGGTGCCCAGCGCGGCCTGGGCCAGGTTGACCGAGACCTCCAGCACAATATCGTCGCCCTGCCGCCGGAAGTACTTGTGCGGCTGCACGTTGATGGCGACGTACAGGTTGCCGTTCGGGCCGCCGTTCAGGCCCGGCTCGCCTTCGCCCGACAACCGAATCTGCGTGCCGCTATCAACGCCGGGCGGGATGTTGACCGTGAGCCGGCGCGTTTGGCGCACCTGGGTGCGGCCGTGGCAGGTGTGGCAGGGGGTGGCAATGGTCTCGCCCTTGCCCTGGCAGGTGGGGCAGGTCGACACATTGACCATCGACCCCAGGAAGGTCTGGCGCACCTGGCGCACTTCGCCGGTGCCGTTGCAGGTGTGGCAGCGCACCGGGGTAGTGCCGGGTTCGGCCCCGGCCCCCTTGCAGGTGCCGCAGACTTCGTGGCGGGTCACCTGCACTTCCTTCTCGACCCCGACGATGGCCTCTTCAAAGGCGATGGTCAGGTCGTAGCGCACATCGGCGCCGCGGCGCGGGCTGCGGCGGGTGTTGGTGCGCGTGCCGAAGCCGCCGAAGATGCTCTCGAAGATGTCTTCCATGCCGAAGCCGGACATATCGGGCGCGCCGCCGCCGCCGCTGACGCCGGCATGGCCGTAGCGGTCGTAGGCGGCCCGCTTCTGCTCGTCCGACAGGATGGCGTAAGCCTCGGAGACTTCTTTAAAGTGGTCTTCCGCCCCGGCCTCTTTGTTCACATCCGGGTGATACTGCTTGGCGAGGCGCCGGTAGGCCGAGCGGATTTCGTCGGCCCCGGCGGTGCGGGCAATGCCCAAGCTCTCGTAGTAATCGCGTTTGGTAGCCACAGCAGAATGGCAAAGGACGAAAGCCGCCCAGCCAGGGTGCGGGCCGGGGCGGGCTTTCGTCCCGTGTCGTTAACCTCTCGTTGCGCTAAGCGTCCTTGAATTCGCCTTCAACCACGTCATCGCCATTGGGGCCGGCCGGGCCTTGGGAGCCTTGCGGGTCGCCGCCCATCTCGGGGCCGGCGCCGCCCGGCTGCTGGGGCGCGCCCTGCTCGCCGTACATGGCCGAGCCGATGGTCTGCACCACCTGATACAGCTCATTGGTGGCGGCGGTGATGGCGGCCAGGTCGGCGCCTTCCAGCGTCTTGCGCAGCGCCTTGACCTTATCTTCCACGGCGGTCTTCACGTTGGCCGGCACCTTGTCGCCGCCGTCGCGCAGGGCCTTTTCGGCGGTGAAGATGGCGGCGTCGGCGGTATTGCGGGCTTCCACTTCTTCGCGGCGGGCCTTGTCTTCGTTGGCGTGGGCCGCGGCTTCGCGCACCATCTTCTCCACCTCATCCTTGGCCAGGCCGGAGGAGGCGGTGATGGTGATGTGCTGCGAGCGGCCGGTGGCCTTGTCGGCCGCCGAGACTTTCAGAATGCCGTCGGCGTCGATGTCGAAGGTGACTTCCACCTGCGGCACGCCGCGCGGCGCGGGCGGGATGCCGTCGAGGATGAAGTTGCCCAGCAGCTTGTTGTCGGCCGCCATGGGGCGCTCGCCCTGCACGACCTTGATTTCCACCGAGGTCTGCATGTCGGAGGCAGTCGAGAACACCTGGCTCTTGCGGGTGGGGATGGTGGTGTTGCGCTCGATCAGCGCAGTGGCCACGCCGCCCAGCGTCTCAATCGAGAGCGAGAGCGGGGTCACATCGAGCAGCAGAATGTCTTTGACTTCGCCGCCCAGCACCCCGGCCTGAATGGCGGCGCCCACGGCTACCACCTCGTCGGGATTGACGCCCTTGTGCGGCTCGCGGTTGAAGAGCTTGCGCACGGCTTCCTGCACGGCGGGCATGCGGGTCATGCCGCCTACCAGCACCACTTCGTCAATGTCGGCCGGCTTGAGCTTGGCGTCATCCAGCGCGCGGGTGACCGGGCGGATGGAGTTCTGGATCAGATCGTCGGTCAACTGCTCCAGCTTGGCGCGCGTGAGCGTGACGTTGAGGTGCTTGGGGCCGGAGGCGTCGGCGGTGATGAAGGGCAGGTTGATCTCGGTCTGGGCCACGGTCGAGAGTTCGATCTTGGCCTTCTCGGCGGCTTCCTTCAGGCGCTGCAGGGCCTGGCGGTCGGCGCGCAGGTCAATGCCCTGGTCTTTGAGGAATTCGGCCGCCACCCAGTCAATGATGCGCTGGTCGAAGTCGTCGCCGCCCAGGAAGGTGTCGCCGTTGGTGGATTTGACCTCGAACACACCGTCGCCCACATCGAGCACCGAGATGTCGAAGGTGCCGCCGCCCAGGTCGTACCCGGCGATGGTCTCGTCCTTCTTCTTGTCGAGGCCGTAGGCCAGCGACGACGCGGTCGGCTCGTTGATGATGCGCAGCACTTCCAGCCCGGCAATGCGGCCGGCGTCTTTGGTGGCCTGGCGCTGGGAGTCGTTAAAGTAGGCCGGCACGGTGATGACCGCCTGGGTGACGGCCTCGCCCAAATAGGCTTCGGCGTCGGCCTTGATCTTGGCCAAAATCATGGCGCTCAGCTCGGGCGGGGAATATTCCTTGCCGCCCATGTGCACGCGC
>JAYUUW010000463.1:0-4609 GCA_043754665.1 Anaerolineales bacterium
AAGCCCAGGCCAAGCCCAGCGACCACGGCGACGACAGAAACTGCGACAATGGTGACTTTAAGTGAGGTGTTCATAGTGTTTTCCTCCGGGCAGTTGCGCAATAGGCTCCGCACGACTTAGCTACCGGTTAGCCGGTGGGTTTGAAGAGCTCAGGAAGGACAGGTGCTCTTCGGGTGAACAGCCACAGGTCATTTGGCCTGTTTTCGTCACATCGCGGGGATGCTCGCCAGCGCCTAAACCACGGCGAGCATCAACAATCCCATGGCCACCACGCCACCGCCGAGCGCCAGCCGCACCCATTCCTTGTGGTGCAGGTTCCAGTGTGCCAGCCGGTTGAGCGTGGGGCGGGCGGAGGCCGCGATTAGCAGCACGACCAGCGGCAGGACGAAGACGACGTTGTACAACACCAGATAGCTATAACCGAGCAGCGCGGTGGGTTGCAGCGCCAGCAGGCTGAGGACGCCCAAATAGACGGCGCCGCTGCACGGCACGGTGCACAGGCCGATGAGAAACCCGCCGGTGATCAGGGCCGGGATGGTGGCGCGCTTGGCTGACTGACGCGCGATTTGGCCGATGCGCCCGGGGGCTTGCAGCCGCCACCCCACGTCGGGCAAGAAGAAATCCTTCAACATCCATAGCCCGAACAGGATGGCGAGCAAGGCCCCGAAACGCGCCGGGAGATGCTGGCCGGTAAACCAATCCAGAGTCTTGAGCAGGCCGATGCCGAGCGCCAGGTAAGTTAGCAGGATCGCGGCGATGTAGATGCTGCCCATCCCCAATAGGCGCGCCCGAACCTGGTTGACGTTTTGCTCACCCGCCTGAAGCGTGGCCAGCAGGGTCGTGACGAACAGCAGCAAGACTGTGAAGGCGCACGGGTTGATACCGTCGACAACCCCCGCGATGAGCACGGCCGGCAGTGTGATTTGCGGCAAGTACAGCTGCATGGCCGCAGTCGGCGCGCTGGGATGCCATAACCCGGTCAAAGCGACAGCGCCCAACGCGACGACGCTCAGCGTCGAAAAGACAGCGAGGCGACGGACCAGCGAGGTGGGCATGCCTAAGCTTCCACAATCAACGTGCCCTGCATGGTCGGGTTGGCGCGCCCGCCACAGCAGATATCGCAATAGAACGTGTAGGCACCGGGCGTGTCAGGGGTGAAGGTGGCGTAGCTTGAACCTTCGGGCGGCGCGACGATGCTCACGCCGAGTTCATCCACCGCCCATTGATGCTGGCCGCCGCCGTCGGTGTGATGTGAGTTGTCCTGGCTGGTCAAACGCACGGTGACGGCCTGCCCGACCTTGAGGCGGATCTCCTGCATGTCAAAACCGCTCATGTTGGCGCTGACATCAATCACGTGGCCCGCCAGGGGCGCGAGCGCCGGCTGGCTGAAGGCGGCTGCGAGTAGATAGCCAGCCAGACTCAGCACGAGCAGCCCGATGACGGCAAAGGCCACCGCGCGGATTCTGCGCTCGGGCTGACGCGTGCGCTGGCTGGTTTCACGATCTCGGCTTCCCATGTGTATTGCTCCTATAGTGGCGAGGTTGACGGCAGCAGCTGCATTGACGGGCTGACTGGCCTCGATTCCAGTCGCCGGCCGACCAAAGACACCAGCAGGCCGCCGATCAGGCTCACGGCCGCAATCGTAAGGGCGGCATCGAACCAGAACGTTTCCGGGAACAGCCGAATGAGGGTATCCGCATAATCGAAGGTCCAGGTGCCGGCGGCGAAGAAAACACGGTGGAAAGCCACGAACCAGAGCTGCCAGGCCATGACGGCCAAACCGCCGATCAGACTGACGATGCCGGCGGTGAGCCCACCGCCCCAGCGCAGGGCCGCGGCCAGTGCTGGGCGTGTTTCCCGCCGCCAGGCGAGCGCAAGACCAAGCAGCAGGATGAGGTAGAGGGCCATCTGCCAGATCCACGACACGGCCTGGTATACGTTTTGCACATCTTGCATGTGTTTGAGTTCGCGGCCGGTGTAGAGTGGCGCGCCGTTCCCCGGTGCGCTGGCAAGAACGTCTATCGACTGGCCCTCGCGCACGTAGCGGAAGTTGCTGGAGGCATAGGCCAGGCGCTGGGCCGGGTTGAAACCATAGGGGTCGGGCGGGAATTTGGCCTTGCCGTATTCGAAGGCGAGGTATTGATCGGTGACCAGGAACCGGACAGAAGTAATGATGAGCAACAGGGGCAATAGCACCACGATGAGGGTCTTGAGTAATCGGACAAGAGCGGTTGGCATTGGATTAGGTGGCATGTGGGTGTCTCACGACAGTGCGATAACTCCGCCTTGGTGGGTGTCGGTTCTGGATTAGCTTAACGCACGGCGCAGCGAATCGGAGGCGTCAAACGGCGCATTGGGCAGCGAGCCATTCGGCGGGTGCGCAAAGTGGTCAGATAGCGCGTGACAGACCGCCCCGCCCCACCTAGAATGAAGTGCAGGACGACCCAGCCGCTAGAACGAGGGTGCTGCCAAGTGAAAGTGGTGGCTGGCGTGAGCGAACGGAGATGGCAATGGACCTGCGAATGATGGTGAGCTTATTGCACACCCTAAGACAATTGCGCCAGCACGAACGCTGGACGCGCCCCCAGTTAGAAGCACACCAGGCCGAAGCGCTGGGCCGGCTGCGCGCACACGTCTACGCCCGCTCGCCATTTTATAAGAAATATCACCAGGGCCTGGAGAACCGCCCCCTGGCAGAGTTGCCGGTGCTGACCAAGGCGATGATGATGGAGAATTTCGACGCGTTGGTGACGGACCGCACTATTCGACTGGAAGACGTCCGAGCACACATCGCGAAGGACGGCGAGGGCAGCCGCTACCGGGATCGTTACTGGGTCAATGCCACCTCAGGCAGTACCGGGGCTCCGGGGTTCTTCCTATTCAATCGGCGTGAGTGGACGACGGTGCTCGCCTCGTTCGCGCGTTCGCATGAATGGGCCGGGGTCAAGATCAATCTGACCCACCGGATGAAGATGGCCTCCATCGCTTCGGTCAGCCCCTGGCACATGTCGGCGCTGGTCGGCGCGACGCTCAAGAGTTGGTGGATGCAGGCCCTGCGCCTGGCCGCCACCGAGCCGCTGACGACGATCGTGCAACGCCTTAACGACTGGCAGCCGGAAATGCTGGTGGCCTACGCCTCGATGGCCCGCCTCCTGGCCGAAGAGCAGAGCGCCGGCCGGCTGCGCATCACACCGCACCTGATCTACACCAGTTCGGAAGTGCTGACAGACGAGACGCGGCGGCGCATCGAGGCCGCGTGGGGTCACCCACCCTTCAATCAATATGCCTCCACCGAAATCGGGGGCATGGCGGCAGAGACCACGGATCATCACGGCCTGTACCTGTACGAAGATAACGCCATCCTCGAGGTGGTCGACGAGAATTACCGTCCCGTTCCGATCGGACAGTACGGGGCCAAGTTGTTGCTCACCGGGCTCTTCAATTACACCCAGCCGCTCATCCGCTACGAGTTGAGCGACAGCGTGCGGCTGGCGGCCCAAGCCGGTGGCAGCCGCCTGCCCTTCGCGCGCCTGGATGGCATTCAGGGCCGCGCCGAAGATATCCTCCATCTGCCGGCCGTGGCGGGCGGGGACGTAGCGGTGCATCCATTGACGTTTCATCGCGTCATGGACGCCACTATCGCCAGCGGCTGGCAGGTGGTGCAGGAGGCGGAGGGCTTAAGAATCTTGCTCAGTGGTGCCACGGCCGGTGCCACTGATGCAGCCCTAGTGCAATCGCTGACGAACTCCTTAGCTGAGCAAGGTGTTGGCGGCCTGCCAATCCAAGTGCAGCACGTCGAGACCATCCCCAAGACGAAAGCGGGCAAGGCGCCGCTGGTAATGGCCTATGTCGCGCCAGCTGAGGCACTGAGGGCGTCTAACCCGCGCGTGACTGACTTAAGTGTGCATGCGGCCGGCATCGACTAAGACCAGAGCACGGCCTTGATGGGAGTCCAAAATGAAACTTCGGCCTTACTCTGCAACAGTGCTGGTGTTCGGCGGAATTATCTTGATGGGGCTTGGGCTGTATTTCGTTTTTCTACGGCCGCCCTTGCTACCCGAGGATCCCCGCTATATGGGATCGTCACTGTCTGAGATTCAGGCCGTTTTGCCCGGCTTATCACTCTGGCTGCGTCGGGTGTTCTGGGTGATGGGCGGTTATATGTTCGCGGCCGGTCTATTAACGGCTTACGTGGCGCAGACCAGCTTCCGGGCGCGAGCCAAGGGCGCTGTAGGCATAGTGGCCTTAGCCGGTCTCGCCTCGATTGGGTGGATGACGGTCGTGAACTTTATCCTCGCGTCGGATTTCAAATGGGTGCTCCTGGCTTTCGGTCTGCTGTGGGCAGCGGCCCTAGGGCTTTACTGGAAAGAAGGGGACAGGACCTGATCAATCGATTTCGGATGACGGTCTAAAGATTGCGACCGGGTTGCTACGGCCGAGCCTTGATCCCCTCCAGCTTCGTGTTCTTCAACATCAACGCGTTGACCGCGACCAGCAGAGACGAGCCAGACATGGAGATCGCGGCGATCTCCGGCCGCAGCACCAGCCCGAAGGCCGGATAAAACAACCCAGCCGCGATGGGGAAGGCGATGATGTTGTAGCCTGCCGC
>JAYUUW010000464.1:0-5676 GCA_043754665.1 Anaerolineales bacterium
GCCAATCGATTGCCCCGCAGTCGCTGCTAAAGCACATTTTTCGCCGGCGTCATTTCACGCCGCAACTGTTTTGCGCGCTCGACCTTCGGTGTAGTTACCGCCTGGCCAATGACGATTCGCCGCACCGGCACGCTCGCCCTCCCTGGCTAGTACCTGTCTCGCAGTATCAACGCGATCACCCTGACAAAGTCACCCCTTCCCGACGCGGGAAGGGGCCGGGGGTTAGGTCAGCTTTCCAGCCCCGCCGCAAACACCGCCAGCGCCTCTTTAATCTGCGCCTCGGTCACAATCAGCGGCGGGATCCAGCGGATGATGTTGTCATAGCTGCCGCAGGTCAGCAGCAGCAACCCGGCGTCCAGGGCGCGGGCGGCCACCGCCTTGGCGCGCTCGGTCCACGGCTCGTGCCGGGGCGAGGTGAACTCGGTCGCCACCATCAAGCCCAGGCCGCGCACATCGCCGATCTCCGGATGCTCCTCTTGCAGCCGCCGCAGCCCGGCTTGCAGCACGCCGCCCATCGCGGCCGAGTTCTCAATCAGGCGCTCGTCGCGCAGCACCCCAATCGAGGCCACCGCCGCCGCGCACGACACCGCGTTGCCGCCGTAGGTGCCGCCGTGGCTGCCGGGCGTCCACTTCGCCATCAGGTCGTGGCTGGCGGCCAGCGCCGAGAGCGGCATGCCCGAGGCCAATCCCTTGGCCATCACCAAAATGTCAGGCACGATGCCGAAATGCTCATAGGCAAACCACTTGCCCGTGCGCCCAAAGCCCGACTGCACCTCGTCGGCCACCAGCAGCATGCCGTAGTGGTCGCACACTTCGCGCAGCCCCTGCATGAAGCGCACCGGCGGCACCACATAGCCGCCCTCGCCCAGCACCGGCTCGATCACCAGCGCCGCCGTCTCGTCGGGCGCGGTCTGGCCCTTGAGCAGTTGCTTCAGTTCCTTCAGGCAGTAGTCGGTCGCCGTGTCGTCGTCCCAGCCATACTTGTAGCCGTAGGGGAACGGCGCCACGAAGATGCCCGGCACCAGCGGTTGAAAGCCGGCCCGGTAGATCGTCTTGCTGGTTGTCATCGACATGGTCAGGTGCGTGCGGCCGTGGAACGACCCGTTGAACACGATGATGTTCGGGCGCTTGGTCGCCATCTTGGCCAGCTTGACGGCCGCCTCGATGATCTCCGCGCCGGAATTGGAGAAGAAATAGGTGTCGAGCGTGCTCGGCAGCAGCCCGGCCAGCGCCTCGGTCAGTTGAATCAGCGGCTCGTGAAAGACGATGTTGGCCTGCCCGTGCAGCAGCTTGGCCGCCTGGGCCTGGATGGCCGCCACCACGCGCGGGTGGGCGTGGCCGGTGTTGGTCACCCCAATGCCGCTGGTAAAGTCGAGGTAGCGCCGGCCGTCGGTGGTGAAGAGGTAGGCGCCTTCGCCCCGGTCGGCCACCAGCGTGCCGGGCACCGCGCGGCCCCACACTGGGGCAATGTGCGTCAAGTCATGAGCCGTCATGAGTTTGTCCTTAAGGGGGGCGCGGCCTATTGCTTCGTCGGCGCGTCTTTGGCGTCTTTGGCGGCGGCCTTCTCGGCGGCGACTTTTTCTTCGGCCGCTTTTAGCTCGGCCTGCGTCTCTGCCCAGGCCGGCAGCACCAGCAGCAGCAGCGCCGCGCCGGCGTGGGCGAAGCCCGGCATGGTCTCGATGTGGCCCAGGTACTCATCGGCCGCCAGCGGCTTGTGGCGGTAGAGCTTGCCGTCGCCATCGGCGTGGCCCACGTACTCATCCGGCCCGAACTTCGCGCGGTAGGCCTGGCCGCTGTCGAGCGCCACCCGGCCGATTTCTTTGTCCGGCCCGAAGCGCGCTTCCCACACCCGGCCGGTGTCCACTTCTACCCGGCCCACGTACTTATCCGGCCCGAGGAGCGATTCGTACACCCGGCCGTCGGGCGCCACATGGCCGATCTGCTGATCGGGCGCCAGCGGCTTATGGCGAAACACTTTGCTGCTCATGTGGTTGGTCCTTTCTAGAAGGCCGCCGAGGCGATGCCCAGCCCCAGGCGGGCGTTGCCCAGGGTGTTCGGCTGCGGCGTGGCGGGCGGGGTAGGGGGCGTCATAGGCGGCGCTGCTCCAGCGAGGCCGCGAGTCTACCACCGAAAGGACGCGGCGCAACCGCTCGTCCTGCCTGTGTTTACGCTCTCTGCCGACTGCCGACTGCCGACTGCCGACTGCCGACTGCCGCCTGCCGCCTGCCGCCTGCCGCCCCATCGTTGCCTCTGCCTTCTCCCAACCCCCAACCCCCGAGTCCCTTGAGTCCCCCGAGTCCCCCCCTTTATTCCCTTCTTACCCTTTATACCCCTCCGCCCCTCGCGGCCTCCGCCCTCTCCCACCCCCTGAGTCTCTCGCATAGGCCCCCCGCTTGCCTCCGCCTCGCCTTTCGCCTACACTACCCCCAGCGCGAATCAGCGCGCCCATCCGCCCCACGGTGCTGCCTGTTGTTGAACCCCATTGAGACCAGCCGGCTGATCTTGCGCAGCTTTCAAGACGCCGACCTGTCGCCCTTCTTGGCCTACCGCAACGACCCTGAAGTCGCCCGCTACCAAAGCTGGGATAGCCTCAGCCTGGCGCGCGCGCAGGCCTTCGTGCAGGAACAGCGCGGCCTCACGCCCGGCGTGCCCGGCGAGTGGTTTCACTTTGCCGTCACCCTGCGCGATACTGGTCAATTGATTGGCGATGTGGGGCTCAACGTGCTGGTGCAGGACGTGCGCCAGGCCCAGGTGGGAGTGACCTTCGACCGGGCCTTTCAGGGGCAGGGCTTCGCCACCGAGGCCGTCACCAGCGTGCTCGACTATGCGTTTATCAATCTCGACCTGCACCGCGTCATCGCCGTGGTCGATGTGCTCAACACCGTCGCCGTGGCGCTGCTGGAGCGGGTGAGCCTGCGGCGCGAGGGCCACTTCATCAAGAACACCTGGTTCAAAGGCCGCTGGGCCGACGAGTACCTTTACGCCCTCCTCCAGGCCGAATGGCTGCCGCGCCGGGGCCTGCCGGGCGCGCCCTAGTTCCGCCCCTCGGCGCGCTGCGCCCGAATTTGCAGCGCCGCCACCACCGTCACCAGGCTGGCCACCGCCGCAAACATCATCGGCGCGCTGGGCTGAAAGCGCTCAAACAGCCAGCCCGCCAGCAGCGGCCCGGCAATGCGCCCGAGCCCCTGAATCGACTCCATCAGCCCAATCGCAAAGCCGCGCTGGTCAGTGGGGGCCAGGTAGGTCAGCAGCGCCAGCAGCGCCGGCACGGCCACATTGCCGCCCAGGGGAATGAGCGGCAGCACTAGCAGCACGGCCGGCAGCGTGGGCACCAGCGCCATGACGCCCCAGCCCACGCCCCGCACCGCCGCCCCGGCCACCACCAGCGGCCGTTCGCCAAAGCGCCGCACCAGCGGCCCCACCAGCCAGAACTGGGCGATGATGCCGCACACGCCCACGAAGGTCAGCATGTAGCCCACCGCGTTCTGCACAAAGATGGGGTCGCGCGTGGGGAACAGCACCTTCTCGGACCACAGCACATAGGTGGCCTGAAAGCTGAAGAACGAGAGCTGCGTGAGAAAGCCGATGAACATCAGCGCCGGCATGCCCGGCAGCCGCAGCACCCCGGCCCAATTGCTGTTGCGCCAGCCCGGCTGCCGCGCGCTCTGTCGCGCCGCCGCCTTGAGGGCGTTGGCCGCCCGCATCTCCGGCGTGAGTGACTCGGGCAGCAGCCGCCAGGTGAGCGTCACCGTCAGCGCCGACACCGCCGCCGCGATGAAGAACGGCACGCGCGGGCCGAACTGCGCCGCCACCAGCGCCCCAAAGGCCGGCCCAAAGATCAGCCCGGCCGCGAACGCGCCGCTCACCAGCCCCAGCCCGCGCGCCCGGTTCTGCGGCGTGGTGGTGTCGCTGAGGTAGGCCTGCGCCACCGAGACGTTGCCGCCGGTGAGGCCGTCGATGACGCGGGCGATGAACAGCCAGAACAGCGCCGGGGCCGCCCCGCTGAGCAGCAGCGCCAGGAACGTGCCCGCCTGGCTGATGATGAGGATCGGCCGCCGCCCGTAGCGGTCTGACAGCCGGCCGAGCTGTGGGCTGGCCAGAAACTGCGCCGCGAAGTACACGCTGGTCATCAGCGTGATCTGCGACGGCGTGGCGTGAAACTCGCCCTGCGCGTACAGCGGCAGCACCGGCAGGGTGATGCCCACGCCCAGCACGTCGACGAACACGATCATGAAGATGGGGAAGTGCGGCGAACTGAGAAAACTGCGTAAGCGCTGCATAAGCCTCTCGTTGCCGGTCTGAACGGGCGAGTTTATACTGACTTGGGCAGACTGAACACCTGTCCCTCCGGCCAGTCTCCAGCCGCTCTTTAAGCGTCAGCCGCCCACCTACCGCCCATGCGCCTCGGCCACCTCACTGACTGCTACCTGCCCGTGCTCAACGGCGTGACCACCTTTGTGCGCGTCTGCAAGCGCGCCTGCGAGCAGGCCGGCGTGGAAACCCATGTGTTCACCAGCGGCCACACCACCTACCCCGACGACGAGGCCCACATCTGGCGCGCCCCCGGCCTGCCGCTGGGCAAAACCGGCTACTACGGCTACCCCGGCTACCCGCCCGCCATGCGCGCCCAGGCCCGCCAGATGGACGTGCTGCACGTCCACCATCCCTTCATGGCGGCGCGCCAGGGCGCGGCCCTGCGGCGGCACGGCGGCCAGCCGCTGGTGTTCACCGCCCACACCCGCTACGACCTCTACGCCCGCTACTATGCGCCGTTCCTGCCGGCCGGCCCGGCGGCGGGCATCATGGCCGCCTGGCTGCGCACCATCACCCGCCATTTCGACCTGATCGTGGCGGTCTCCACCGCCGCTGAGACCATGCTGCACGCCCAGGGCGTCACTGCGCCGATTGAGGTCATCCCCAACGGCATTGAGATAGACCACTTCAGCGCCGCCGTTCCGGCCAGCCGCGCCGCCCTGGGCCTGCCGGCTGAGGCGTTCGTGGCGCTCTACGTGGGCCGCCTGGGGCCGGAAAAGAACCTGCCCGCCCTGCTGGAGGCCTTTGCCTACGCCGTGCGGGCTGTTGCCCCGGCCGCCCCGCCGCTGGCGCTGGCCCTGGTGGGCGGCGGCCCGCTCGAAGACGACCTGCGCCGCCAGGTGGACCGGCTGGGGCTGGCCGGGCAGGTGCATTTCCTCGGCCGCCAGCCGAACGAGGCCATCCCCGGCCTGGTGGCGGCGGCGGATGCCTTCATTACTGCCTCGGCCAGCGAGGGCCACCCCATCACCGTCATCGAGGCGCTGGCCGCCGGGCAGCCGGTGGTGGCCTTCGATGTCCCCGGCATTCAAGAGACCATTCACGCTGGCGTGAACGGGCTGCTGGCCCCGGTCGCCGCCGAGCCCGACCCGGCCGCCCTGGGCGCGGCCCTGGCCCGCCTGGCCGCCGCGCCCGCCCTGCGCCAGGCCCTCAGCGCCGGTGCGCGGGCCTCGGCCGCCCAATACAGCATCACCGTGACCACCGCCCGCCTGATCGAGCGCTACACCGAACTGCTGGCCGCCACGGCCCACCGCCGCCGGCCCTAAGCCCCCCGGAGACCGCGCTCATGGATGAGCGACTGCAAGCTGCGCCCGCGATGCTCAGCGCCTCGCCGGCCCGTGGCGGCAGTACTTCGAGTAGCCGCGC
>JAYUUW010000465.1:0-10217 GCA_043754665.1 Anaerolineales bacterium
CGATCAGTTGTGCTTCGAGCTCGGCCACCGATGCACGCGCCTGCTCGAGCTCCGATACGCGCGTCGCCAGTGTCGATTCGAGCTCGGCGACGGTTGCGAGTGCCGAATCGCGTTGCACGTCGGCTTGCGCGCGCTCGGCCTCGCGTTCGGCCAGCCGCTGGGCCGCTTCTAAGCGGCGCTGGGCCGCCTCGGTGTGGCGCTGGGCGGCCTCGGCTTGCCGCTCCATGCGGCGCTTAGCGTTCTCGGCCTGGCGCTCGGCCACGCGGCGGGCCTTGTCGGCCAGCGCCTCGGCCTTAAAGTGCACCGCGCCCACATCCAGCCCGGCCAGCTTCTCCGACAGTTGGCGCTGAAAGTCAGCCGACAGCGACTCGATCTGGCTCTCGATTTGGTTATCAATCTGCGCCGCGAACTCCTCGGCCATCACGCCGAAGTCCTCGCCGAAGCGGTCGCCGAAATCGTCCAGCGTGTCGGGGCCGGCCGCCACGCTGCTCAGGCTCAGGTCGCCGCCCGCCGAGAGCGTTACGGCCGGGTCGCCGCTGCCGAGCGTGACGGTCTTGTGGCGGCCGTTGCCCGCCACCTGTGCCCCCGGCAGTTCGACGCCCAGGTCGCCGCCGGCGCGCAGCTCATACAAGCCGTTGCCACTGGCCTCCACCCGGCACACCAGGTCGCCCCCGGCCTCCACGTGATAGGCCTGCCCCGGCCGAAATTCGACGTTCAGCGTCACATCGCTGCCGGCCACGGCCCGGATGCCGCCGCCCACGGCGCGCAGGAACAGGTCGCTGCCCACGCGCCCGACCGCAAAATCGCCCTGCACCCGGTGGGCCAGCAGGTCGCCGCCCACACTGCCCACGCGCAGATAGCCGGCGATCTTCTTGGCGCTCAGGTCGTCGCCCACGCGCTCAATGTCGGCGTCGGCGGTCTGCCGCAGGCGCAGCTCATTGCCGATCTGCCGAATGTGCAGTGGGCCTTCCAGGCTCTTGATCTGGGCGTCGTTGCCCACACTGTCGATGTACACCTGCGCGCCGCGCGGCACGCGCACCGTCACGTCGCTGGTCGCCGCCAGCACCAGTTGGCCGTCGCTCTTGTCGAGCTTCAGCGAGTGGTCGTCCTCCGCCTCGGCGAAGAACTGGTCGTGGTCCCAGCCGGTCAGGCGCAGGTCGCCGCCCACTTTGGTGATGTGAATGGTCACATCCGCCGCTACGTCCAGCACTAATTGATCCATCGCGCACCTCTCGTCACAAGTTGGCCCGCCGCCGCGATCCCGTCACGGCGGCGGGCCAGAGGAGGAGGAAAATACTCTTTGTTATCAGGCTCTCGCCCGTCCCGCTTGGCTCAGACAAACACCGGTCCGAATCTTCCCCTATGATTTGTCATTCCGAACCCGGCCTCAGGTCGTTGGACCTTGCGCTCCCCTAGGGCCGGTGAGGAATCTGCAACTCAGACTGATTCGACCACACGACCTAACCCCCCGGCCCTGTCGCCCTAGTCCACGAAAATTTGCACTCGTTCGCCGTCGTCCACGTCTTCCACGTCAATCAATTGGCCGTTGCCGCCCGCTTCCAATTCGTCGAGCAGTTGGGCCAGGTCCAGATTCTCCAATTGCGGCGCATAGTTCACGCCGATGCGCAGCCCGGCGGCCACCCACGTCAGCGGCAGGTTCACGTTCACCTTGGCCCGCCCGGTGTTCAGATCGGTCACGCGAATTCGCATCCAGCGCTGCCCCAGGTTGCGCGGCAGGCTGGGGGCGGCCGGGGCCGCGTCCACCGCCGGCATAGGCGCTTCCGGCGGCACCGGGGCGTTGGCCCCGCCCCGCAGTTGCGCGGCCGCCTGGTCGGCCGAGATCGTGCCAGAAGCGAGCTGTGCCAAAATGTCTGAGCGAGATTGTTCCATGAGGTTGTCCTTTATCGCGCCGCAGCGCCTACGGCCCGCCTAAGCCCCTTGCAGCCGCTTCACGGCTTCGTCCGATGACAACTTGCCCGCCGCCAGGTCGTCGAGGATGCGCCGCCGGTCTTCGTCGCTGACCACATACGGCGCTTCCTCTTCCTGCCCCACTTCGTATCCCATCGCCCTAATCAGGTCATTCAGCCGCGCGCGCAGGGTGGGGTACGACATCTTCATGTCATCCTCCATGCGGCTCAGCTTGCCCTCGCGGCGGATAAACAGTTCCGCAAACGCCAATTGCTCTGGGCTTAGCCGGTCGAACGTGCCAATATTGAAGTGGCCGTCAATCGTCGTGTCGCAGCTGCGGCAGTGCAGCCGGGTGACTTCGAGCGTTTCGCCGCAGACCGGGCAGGTGCCAAGAATAGGATGCATGCGTGCGCCTAAAGCCCCCACACGATGATCAGGCCCAGCCCGAGCACCGTCAGCAACGCCCACACCCGGCTGATCTTGATGAAATCGTGCCGCGTGCGGCCCAGCAGCCAGTGGCTCCGGCGCTCCGCCTGCGCCTCGCGCACGTGGTCGTCATGAATGGATTGCACAGCCAGCAATCTGCGATAATCGTCCATGGTGTTCTCCTGCCATCCGTTATGTCAAGCTAGTTCCGAAAAGCGAAAGCGTTGTTGCAGAAAGTGAAGCTCAACCACTATCTACATGCAGAATACTACTACGGACTTTAAAATAGTCAATAGCGAGTTTAGGAATCTGAAGGTCGGCTTTAGGAAAGTGAAAGCCTGACTTCAATTATCTGATTTAGTTGACATAACAACGGCGAAGGGCAGGGGTATAAGGGGTCTGAAGGGCCTGAAGGGCGGGTAGGACGCCCGGTTGGGGGTAAACGGCCCCGGTCTGGGGGACTCGGGGGAATTGCGCTGCCTACTGTTTTCTGCCTACTGCCTTCTGCCGACTGCCTACTGGCGACTGCCGCCTGCCACCTCCGGCCCGCGGCTCACATATTCCTTCGTCCGCTTCTCCACCTCGCGCCGCGTTAGCATCACCCGCCGCCCGCACGTCTCGCACACCAGCCCAATGTCCGCCCCCAGGCGCACCACCCGCCAGTCATACCCGCCGCACGGGTGCGGCTTGCGCAGTTTCAGCACATCATCCATCCGCAGGTCAAAGGCCATGGCCGCATTATACCCGCCCAAATCTCTCCAGGGCCGCATGCTATAATCCCTGCATTCTCTGGAGATCCTATGCTTGGCCTGTCGCTCCCTGATATCCTCTCGCGGATCGTTATCCTCCTGATCGCGTTCACGATTCACGAGTTCGCGCACGCCTACACCGCCGTGCAGTTGGGCGACGACACCCCGCGCCAAATGGGCCGGCTCACGCTCAACCCCATCGCCCACATCGACCCCATCGGCGCGCTGCTGCTCATCATCGCCGGCTTCGGCTGGGCCAAGCCGGTGCCCGTCAACCCCTACAACCTGCGCAACGGCCCTAAGATGGGCATGGTCGTCGTCGCGGCGGCCGGGCCGTTCTCCAACTTCGTCATGGCCGCCCTCGCCGCCATCCCCTTCCGCCTTGGCCTCGTGCCTGATATCGGCGGCGGCAGCATCATCCCGACCCTGTCCGAATTCCTGATTCAGTTCATTTATCTCAACCTCGTGTTAATGCTCTTCAACCTGATCCCGATCCCGCCGCTCGATGGCTCCAAGATTCTGCGCGGCTTCGCCCCGAGCGATTGGGATGGTGTGCTCACCCAGCTCGAACGCGTCGGCCCGATCCTGCTGCTGCTGGTCGTCTATGCCGGCGGGCCGATAATGAGCTTCCTGGTTGGTCGCCCAGCGCAGGCGATCTTCTCGGCGCTGCTAGGCATCGGCTAAGCCGCCTCGGGCGAGGCTGGCCCGTTATGCCGTCCTTCGGCCCAGCAGCGTGCTACCGCGCCGGCCAGTTCTGGCGCTACCTGCGCCCCGCGCCGCTCACCGCCGCCGACCAGGCCGAAGTGCGGCAGGTGCTTTCGCCGCCGCTGGCCGCACTGTTTGGGCGACTGTCGCCCGGCGAGCAGGCGCACAGCCTCACCGTGCTGCGGGCCGTCCAGCGCGGCGCTTTGCCTGCCGCCGCCCGCGCCGAACTGCATCAGGCCGCGCTGCTGCACGATGTGGGTAAGAGCCGCGCTCCGCTCAACCTGCTGGACCGCGTGCTCGTGGTGCTGGCCAAGCGGCTGTGGCCGGCGCGGGCCCTGGCCTGGGGGCAGGGCGCTCCCAGTGGTTTCCGGCGGCCGTTCGTCACCGCCGTGCAGCACCCGGCCTGGGGCGCGGAATTGGCCGCTCAAGCCGGCGCGCCGCCGCTGACCGTGGCGCTAATCGCCCGCCACCAAACGCCGGTGGACTCACCGGCCACCCTTGAAGATGAGTTGTTGGCCGCCCTCCAGGCCGCCGATGATGATGCCTAAACCTTTACCCTATGACCGTTAACGTTACCCTCTTGGGCCTGGGCCGCCTCGGCGGCTCGCTGGCGCTGGCCCTCAAAGCCAACCCCGAATTGCGCGTCAGCGGCTACGACAAAGTCGCCGATGTCGCCCGCCTGGCGCAAAGCCGGGGCATCGTCCAGCGCGCCTATTGGAACCTCTTCAACGCCATCGACGGCGCCGACCTCATCCTGCTCACCACCGCGCTCGACGAGCAGCGCGAGATCTTGCAGTTGGTCGGCCCCGACCTGCGCGCCGGCAGCGTGCTCGCCAGCTTCGGCCCGCTGCTGGCCGCGCCGCTGGCCTGGGCCGCCGAGTTTATCACCGCGCCCGAGCGCCACTTTGTGGCCGCCCACGCCGCCCTCAACCCCAGCCACCTGCACACCGGCGAGAGCGGCTACGACGCGGCCTCCGCCGATCTCTTCAAAGGCGGGCTGTGGGCGCTGGCCCCCGCCCCCGGCTGCGCCCCCGAGGCCCTCAAGCTGCTGGCCGACCTCGCCCGCCTGCTCGAAGCCTTCCCCTACTACGTCGACCCGGCCGAGCACGATGGCCTCAGCGCCGCCAGCGAGGGCCTGCCCGCCGTGTTCGCTTGGGCGCTGCTGCAAGCCGCCGCCACCTCCCCCGGCTGGGCTGAGACCCGCAAAGTGGCCGACCGCGCCCTCGCCACCGCCACCGCCGCCCTGGTCGATGTGGATGCCACGGCCCTACGCCTTAACCGCGCCAACGTCGTGCGCTACCTCGACGCCGCCCTGGCCGAGCTCACCCTGCTGCGCGAGCGCCTGGCCGCCGACGATGGCCCCGCTGTGCGCGAAGCCCTCGCGGCCGCCACCGACCGGCGTGACGCCTGGCTGGCCGAGCGCCGGCGCGGCGACTGGGACGCGGTGGACACCGCCCCCACTGACATGCCCAGCTCCGGGGATATGTTTGGCCGCATGTTCCTGGGCGGGCTGGCCCCCAAGCGCAAAGACCAGTAAATGCCCTTCGTCTACATCGTCCGCTGCGCCGACGGCACGCTCTACACCGGCTGGGCGGTCGACGTGCAGCGCCGTCTCAAGATGCACAACGCCGGGCGCGGCGCGCGCTACACCGCCACCCACGGCCCGGTCGAGCTGGTCTACACCGAAGAGGTGCCTACGCACTCCGCGGCCCTCAAGCGCGAACTCGCCATCAAGCGTTACCCGCGCGCCAAGAAGCTCGCCCTCTGCGCTCCGCCGCCGAAGCCCAAAAAGGCCCGCCCTCAGCCCCAACCCAAGCCTCAGCCCAAGCCTACCCGGCCGCGCAAGCGGCCCACCGCCGCCAGCGCTCCCTAACCAATCTGCTTCATCCCTACCTAAGCCTGCTCTTGCCCGCCCCCGAGTCCCCTAGCGCAGCATCCCTTGAGTCCCCTTCCTACGCCTTATACCCCTCCCACCCTTTATGCCCTTTCCCTGCGCTGGCCTATAATCACTCACACTGCACCTCGGAGCCCCACCATGGCGACCCCCACCTCTACCAAGCTCGACTGGATTCAGCAGGAACTCGCCGACCTCAAGGCGCAGGGCCTGTACAACACCATCCGCACCATCAGCTCGCCCCAGGGCGCGTGGCTGGTGGTCGATGACCAGCGCGTCCTCAACTTCTGCTCCAACAACTACCTCGGCCTGGCCAACGACCCGCGCCTGGTCGCGGCGGCGCAGGCGGGCGTGGCCCAATACGGCGTCGGCCCCGGCGCGGTGCGTTCCATTGCCGGCACCATGGCGATCCACATTGAGCTCGAGCGCCGGCTGGCCGCCTTCAAGGGCGTCGAGGCCGCGCTGAGCTTTCAGTCCGGCTTCAACGCCAACCTCGCCACCATCCCGGCCCTGGTGGGCAAAGGCGATGTCATCTTCTCCGACCGCCTCAACCATGCTTCCATCATTGACGGCAGCCGCCTGTCCGGCGCGAAGATCGTGCCTTACGATCACTGCTCGCCCGCCAGCCTCAGCGCCACCATTCAGGCCGAGCGCGCCGCCGGCTTTCGGCGCGGCCTCATCATCACCGACGGCGTCTTCAGCATGGATGGCGACGTGGCCCCGCTGGTTGAGATCGCCGCCATCGCCCAGGCCGAAGACCTGCTGTTGATGGTCGACGACGCCCACGGCGAGGGCGTGCTTGGCCCCGGCGGGCGCGGCATCGTCGCCCACTTCGACCTGCACGGTCAGGTGGATGTCGAAATCGGCACGCTCTCCAAGGCCTTTGGCGTCATGGGCGGCGTCGTGGCCGGCAACGCCGTCATCATCGACTGGCTCCGCCAGCGCGGCCGGCCCTTTCTGTTCTCCTCCGCCCTCACCGTGCCCGACACCGCCGCCTGCCTGGCCGCGCTCGACATTCTCGAAGGCTCCACCGATCTGGTTGACCGGCTGTGGGCCAACGCCAAGTACTTCAAAGCGGCCCTGCAGGCGCTCGGCTTCGACACCGGCCTGAGCACCACGCCCATCACGCCCATCATGCTCGGTGAAGCGCCACTGGCTCAGCAGTTCAGCCGCGCGCTGTTGGCCGAGGGCGTGTTCGTCATGGCCATTGGCTTCCCCACTGTGCCGAAGGGCAAGGCCCGCCTCCGCGTCATGATCTCGGCCGCCCACAGTCAAGCCGACCTGGACCTCGGCCTCGCCGCCTTCGCCAAGGTCGGCCGCCAACTCGGAGTGATCGCATGACCACCGGCCCACTGCCGCTGCTAAGCACCTCCACCGCCGAACAACTCAGCCTCAAGACGCGCCAATTGGCCCTGATCCTGGCGATTGACCGCATCCGCGACGGCGTGACCGACGAGCGCGAATTGGCTTCAGCCATCGTCTCCACCCTGGCCGACGCGGTCGAGGCCGAACTGTGCCTGCTCTGCTTGCGCGACGACGACAGCGGCCAATTGCAGTTGCGCGCCCTCACCGACCGCGCCGGTGTCTACGGCGACGCGGGGGCCGAGCAGCACCTGCGCGCCCTGGCCGAGCGGGCGGCCGAGCTGCCCAGCGCCCAGGTGCTGCACACCGACCTGGAACTCGACCAGCGCCGCCATTCCTACTGCGTGGCCGCGCCCCTGCGCGTGGCCGGCGAGAGCCTGGGCGCGCTGCTGCTGCTCAACGCCGACCGGCCTTTCGACCGCTCCGAGTTGGCCGTGGTCGAGAGCGCCATCAGCCAGATCGACTCGGCCATGCAGCACGCCCGCACGCTGCGCGAGCTTAAGCGCCGCCAGGTCGAGCTGGAGACCATCTTCCGCATCGACCGGCTGCGCGACCGCACCGCCGACTTTCAGCAGTTGCTCGACGCCGTGCTGGCCGAGGTCTGCACCACGCTCGACGCCGAGACCAGCTTCCTCATGCTCTACGACCGCGCCGGCAACGAGCTCGAATTGCGCGCCCTCACCGGCGACGACCTGTTTGCCCTCGACACCACTGCCCGCGAAATCCGCGCGTTGTCCGTCGAGGCCGTCCGCACCGCCGAATTGCTGCATCGTTCGTACCCCACCGGGCCGCTGCGGGCGCTGGTCGGCGTGCCGCTCATCCTGCGCGACAAGCTCATTGGCGTGCTGGGCGTCGCCAACCGGCGTGGGCAGCCCGCCTTCACCCGCACCGACCTCGACCTATTGCGCGGCATCGCCAGTCAGATGGATACGGCCATCTTTGAGAACCTGGCCACCCAGCGCCTGCGCGGCGCGTTTGGCCTGTGCGTCGGCCCGCAGGTCATGGAGCGTTTGCTCACCATCTCCGACCGCGACCTGCTCAGCGGCGAGCGCCGCATGGTCACCACGCTCTTCTCCGACATTCGCGGCTTCACCAACATGTCGGAGCACATCGAGGCCGAGGTGCTGCAAACCGTCCTCAACGACCACCTCTCGGCCCTCACCGATCTGGTGCTGGCCTACGAGGGCACGCTCGACAAGTACATTGGCGACAGCGTCATGTGCTTCTTCAACGCGCCCGAAGACCAGCCCGACCACGCCCTGCGCGCCGTGCGGCTGGCCTTGGAAATGCAAAAGGCCCACCGCGAGATTATGGCGCGCTGGGCCGACCGCCTGCCGCTGCCGGCCATCGGCGTCGGCCTCAGCACCGGCGAGACCATGATGGGCAACTTTGGCTCGCTGCGCCGCCTCGACTACACCGCCATCGGCCGCGATGTGAACCTGGCCGCCCGCCTGTGCGCCGCCGCCGACGGCGACCAGACCCTCATCAGCCAGGCCACCTATGCCCTGGTGGAGCGCTGGGTCGTCGCCGACCCGGTGCCGCCGCTGCACCTCAAAGGCATCGGCGGCGACGTGGTCAGTTGGCAGTTGCGCGGCTTGAAGTAACCCCTACCTGAGGAGGCCTCAATGACCATTACCTTCACCTGGCTTGGGCACGGCACATCGCAGCTTGTGATCGGCGGCCACAACATTCTTGTCGACCCCTTCCTCACCGGCAATCCGGCCGCCGCCGTCAAAGCCGATGACCTCAACCCGGAATATATCCTGGTCTCGCACGGCCACGGCGACCACGTGGCCGACCTGGTGCCGATTGCCCGCCGCACCGGCGCGACCGTCATCGCCAACAACGAAATCGCCGTCTGGTGTTCCGGCCAGGGGCTTAAGGCTCACGGCCAGCACATCGGCGGCGGGCATCAGTGGCCATTTGGCTACCTCAAGCTCACCCAGGCGCTGCACGGCTCGGCCCTGCCCGATGGCAGCAACGGCGGCAACCCGGCCGGCTTCTTGCTCACCGCCGGCGACCAAAAAATCTATCTCGCTTGCGACACCGGCCTGTTCGGCGACATGGCCCTCATCGGCGACGAGGGGCTAGACCTGGCCGTGCTGCCCATCGGCGACAACTTCACCATGGGCCCCGCCGACGCGCTGCGGGCCGCCAGGCTGCTGCGCGCCCAGCACCTCATCCCGGTCCACTACAACACCTTCGACCTGCTCCAGCAAGACGCCGCCGCCTGGAAGCAGGCCGTTGAAGCCAACACCGGCTCCCTGGTGCATGTCCTCACGCCCGGCGAGAGCTTCGCGTTCTGAAGCGGTTTACGACTGAACGTGAGCGCAAGAATTATGTCACTCTGAGCGCGACCGCCATCACTTGCTAATAACGCTGCGGCGGCGCGCGAAGAGTCTCGGCCAATCCATCCCATACCTTGTGTCCCACCGCTAATTCGTTGGCCCTCTTTAGCGTTATCGGAGTTCTCTAGTGAAACTCAAACCCCTGGGCCTCGTGCCCCTCATCCTCACCCTCACCGTGCTGGCGTGCAGCGTCTTTCAACCCGCCACCCCTGCCACCGTCGCCCCGCCTACTTTCGCGGTCGCCTCCGACACACCCCTGCCGGTCGACACGCCTGCCACCACCGCGCCGACCGACGCGCCCCCGGCCACGGCGACCACCGCCCCGGCCGAGCCAAGCGCCACGCCTGAAGCCCCGGCCGCCACCGCCACCCTCACGCCCGAAACGCCCGCGTCCCAATTCATCGCCTACCTCGACGCCAGCCGCCAACTGCTCGTCACCGATGTCACCGGCGGCGTGCTGGGCGGCACCACCCAGTACACGCATGCCGATGTGGAAGGCCAGGTGCTAGAGTTCGCCTGGTCGCCGTCGGGCGAATACCTGGCCTTCGTCACTGTCCTTGGCGGTGACCCAACCATCTATGTTGTCTACGCCGTCGGCGCGGGCACGCCTGTCAACCTGGGCAACGGCACCGGCCTGGCCTGGTCGCCCGACAGTACCCGCCTGGCCTTCTTAACCGAGTTCAAGCTCTGGCAGATCGCGATTGACGGCGGCCCGCGCCAGCCGCTCACCCTCAACGGCGACGAATGGGCCTGGGGCCTCCCCATCTACACGCCCGCCGGCGACGCCCTGGTGGCAGCCGGCGCGCGCTACGACAACATGGGCGC
>JAYUUW010000466.1:0-6188 GCA_043754665.1 Anaerolineales bacterium
CCGGCCGCCGCGCCGGTGACGGCCGCCGCCGCGGGCAACGCCGACCCGCAGCCGCTGGGCCACTGCCGCATCGGCCTGCACGCCAGCGCCGACCCCAACATCACCCCGGCCGAGATCGCTGAGTTCGCCGCGCTGCGGCCGGGCATCATCAAGGTGCTGTCGTTCCACGGCGAGGCCGAAATTCGCACGCTGGCGGCCGACCACCCCACGGCCAGTTGGGTGGTGCGCGCCTTCCTCGACTTTGGCGGCCGGACCATTGGGCCGGACCAGTTCTTGAACGACACGCTGCCCGACGTGCGCCGCGCGCTGGGCGCGCTGGCCGGGCGCGATGTGGTGGTGGAGCTGCATAACGAGCCCAACATCATTCAGGAAGGGCTGGGCAAGAGCTGGACCGACGGGGCCACGTTTGCGACGTGGTGGCTCGACCTGCTGGGCAAGTATCGCCAGGCGCTGCCGGGGGTGCGCTTCATTTACCCCGGCCTGTCGCCCGGCTCCAGCGTCTCAAACCTCAAGCAGGACCACATTCAGTTCTTGGAGGCCAGCCGCCGCGCCGTGGACGCCGCCGATGGGTTGGGGGTGCACCTGTACTGGTCAGCGGTCTACCCACTTAAGAACGCGCTGGGCGTGCTCGATGACTTCGTGGCGCGCTTCCGCTTCAAGCCGATTTGGATTACCGAGGCCAGCAACAACAAGGCCGGCACGCCGGTGCCCACGAAGGCGCAGCAGTATTTGCAGTGTTGGCAGGAGCTGCAGCGCCGCGCCACGGTGCAGGGCGTGACGTTCTTTGTGGCCTCCGCCAGCGACAAGACCTTCGCCGAGGAAGTGTGGGTGGGGCGGGGGATTGGGGCACTGGTGGGCCGGCGCTAAGGCGCGGCCCGAGTCCCTGGTGCACTGGCTTAGGCAACCGCTCGCCGTCGCCCACCCGCCGGACTTGTCATTTCGAAGCCCCCCTCAGGTCGGTGGACCCCACGCTACCCTATGGGGGGTGAGAAATCCGCAACTTGTCTTATCGCTCGCTAGTTTCTGAGCAACCCGTTTTCGGCCGCTTCAGCGCGGGGACGCTTTGCGTCTCGCCTATGGCCCACCGGCCCATTCCTTGCTCAGATCGCGCCAATGCGGGTTAGCTGCTTCGATGAGCGCAATCTTTTTCTCTCGCCGCCACGCTTTGATTTGCTTCTCGCGGGTCAGCGCGGCGCGCACATCGGCGGTGGACTCGTAGTACACCAACCGGGTGATGTTGTACTCGCTGGTAAACCCAGGCGTCTGCTTGGTCTTGTGCTCCAACACCCGCCGTTGAAGGTTGTTGGTCACGCCCACGTACAGGGCGCGGGAGATATTGGCCAGGAGGTAGACATAGTAGGTGCGAGGCATGATCGGTGCACAGAAACTAAAGGCAAGGCAGGCGGAACGGCTTGGCGCTGAATCGGTCCACGTTGCGGATTCCTCACCGGCCCGAGGGCAGCGCGAGGACTGGCGGCCTGAGGCCGGGTTCGGAATGACAAATCCGACGGGCGGGCGACGGCCGGCGACTGGTTGAGCCGAGAACGGCTAGGCGCTGAATTGGTCCACGTTGCGGATTCCTCACCGGCCCGAGGGCAGCGCGAGGACTGGCGGCCTGAGGCCGGGTTCGGAACCCAACAAAGGACGTTTGGGCAGGTGTGACAAATCCGGCGGGCCGGTGACGGCAGGGGGCTGGTTGAGCGATGGCGCCGACGGTAGCGCGCAACGGCGCTGAGGCGCAGCGCATTGCGCGCCTTGCAATGACACTACTGCTACGGGCACACGCCGGTGGCGTTGATCTCGATGATCTGGGTGATGGTCACCTCACGCGTGTAAGCGCCGAGGTGGCCGTACTCGCCGGGAGGCGACAAGCGCCCGGTGAAGTGCAGGTAGGCGGGGAGGTAGTCCTCACCCACCGCCGTGTGATAGGCGTCGTACAGTTCTACGCCGGGGTCGGCGTGGAGCCAGTAGCCCTGGCCGTCGCCGGGGGCGGTGCCCAGGTCGCACGGCACAAACGAGGCCACCTCGAAGCCGATGACCATGTGGCCGGTCAGCTCCACAGCGGTTTCGGGGGGCGTGGGGGACGCGGTGCTTCGGTAGAAGGCATAGCCGGCCACGCCCGCCACGGCGGCGCACAGGCATCCGGCGGCCACGAAGACACAAGCGGCGAGAAGCACGCGACGGTTCATACCGGTTATTATAGATTAGGTGTGCCCAGCGCGCCGCCAGACCAGAAGGAATGCCCGCGTGTCCAATCCCCAACGCTTTCTCTATATCGGTATCGTCTTCATCGCCGTTGCCGTCGTGCAGATGGCGGCCTTTAAGTTCAGCACCCTGGGCATCAGCCTGGGCGCGGTCTTCTTGATTCTCGGTATCGCCTTCTTCGCCCGTTACCGCCGCGACCAGCGCTAGCGCCCGCTGCCAGCCCTCGCAGTGCACCACCTCGGCCACGGCTTGGCGGCCCCGCTGGAGTGACGGCGAGGGCTTGTCAGGGGCCGGGTGGGTGGCGCTGGTCATCGACCCGGGGCGCGGCCGCCGATGTTGGCCTAATGCTGCGCGTCTGTATAGGAATGTTGCTATAAGTATGCTGCTCTACCTGATGCCGGAGGCCCCGGTGCCGCCGCTCTCGGGTGGGCGCGAGCGGGCGCTGCAACTGCTGGGGGCGCTGGCTGAGCGGATGCCGGTGCACCTGCTGGCCTGCGCCGGGGCCGACGAGGCCGCACCGCTGGTGGCGCTGGCGCGCGGGCTGGGGCTGGCCGGGCTGACACTGCAACCCTACCCGGCCAGCGGGCGCGGCTACACGGCGCTGACCCCCGTGGCCCGCCGCCTGGCGAGTGAGCTGCCCGCGCTGGCGGCGGTGCACTGCCAGGGGCTGGACCTGTGGCCGGTGGCGCGCACGCTGGCCGCCCCGCGCCGCGTGCTGGAACTGCCCGACCTGCCGCCCGAGCTCCAGCCTGCGCCGAGCGAGGTGACGCCCGACCGGCGGCACGCGGCGCGCCTGCAAGACCTGAACGCCGCCGGCACCATAGTGGTCGTGTCAGACTTTGACCGGCAGCGCCTGCGGGCCTGGGGCGTGCGTCCGCCCATCCTCGTGATCGCGAACGGCGTCGACCTGGACGACTGGGCCGCGCTGCCGCCCGCGCCCGCCAACTCGCCGCCCACGCTGCTGTTCTCGGCCGCGCTCAACTGGCCGCCCAACGTGGCCGCCGCCTGCGTGCTGGTTGAGGAAGTGCTGCCGCAGGTGCAGACCGCCGTGCCGAACGTGCACGTCGTCGTCGCCGGCCGTTTGCCCACGCCCGACTTGCGCGCCTGGGCGGCGCGCCATCCCGCTGTCACCCTGATCGCCGACCCGCTAGACATGCGCCCGCCCATGGCGGCGGCCACGCTGGTGGTCGTGCCGCTCGCCGCCGCCAGCGGCCCGCGCCTGAAGATTCTGCAAGCGCTGGCGGCCGGGCGCGCCGTGGTCAGTACCCCGGCCGGCGCGCTGGGCCTTGATCTCGTGGCGGGCCGTGATTTGGTGGTCGCGCCGCTGGTGGCCGAGTTCGCGGCGGCGGTGGTGCGGCTGCTGACTGATGCTACCGAACGCGCCGCGCTGGTGGCGGCTGGGCGCGCCGCCGTGGAACGTTACGCCTGGCCGGCTGTGCTCGCGGCGGTAGATGGCTTATATGAAGACCAGCGCCTCTAGCGCGCGCTGCGCCGGCTGGTGGTGGGTGCCTAACGTCCGTGTGCGTTGACGCTCGTTAGGCCGAATGCTATGCTTGGCCGTACCCGCCGCCCATTTGATCGATGCCCACCTTTGCCCTGATCCACAGCCCCCTCGTCAGCCCGTTCACCTGGCAGGCCACCGCCGCCGCGTTGGCTCAGCGCGGCCATGCCGCCCGGGTGCCGGAGCTGCGCGACACGCCGGGGGCCGGCCCCTATTGGCGGCAGCACACGGCAGCGGCGGCGCAGGGGTTGGCCGCGCCGCGCACCGCGCCGCTGGTGCTCGTGGCGCATAGCGGGGCCGGCGCGCTGCTGCCGAGTATCGGCCTGGCGCTGGGCGGGCCGTTGGCCGCCTACTTGTTGGTGGATGCTGGTTGGCCGGCCGGCGGGCAGAGCCGCTTGCAGTCGTTTGGGCCTGATGGTGTGGACGCCTTTCGCGCCTTCCTCGTGGCGGGCGGGCGGTTTCCGAACTGGCAGAGCGACGAGCTCGCGGCGATCTTGCCGGACGCCGCCGTGCGCGCCCAGGTGGTGGCCGAGCTGCGCCCGCGCGGGTTGGACTATTGGGAGGAGCCGCTGCCGGTGGTGCCGGGCTGGCCCGACGCGCCGGTGGGTTACCTACGCTACACCGACACCTACCGGCCCGAGGCCGAGCAGGCCGCCGCCCACGGCTGGCCGGTGCGGGCGCGGGCGGCGGGGCATTTTGAAATGCTGGTCCATCCAGAGCAAGTGGCCGATGAACTGCTGGCGCTGGCGGCCGACGTGATGGAGCGGACGGCGCATGGATGACTTCGACGCGCAGCTTAATCGGCAACTCTTTGAGACGCGCACGGTGCTGGTGTTCGGCGAGTTGACCCCGGCGCTGGCGCAGCGCGTGAGCCAACAAGTGCTGCTGCTGGCGGCGCGCGGCGGCGGCGACATCAAGCTGCTGATCAACGCGCAGGGCGGCACGGTCGCCGGCGGCGAAGCGCTGTTCGATCTGCTGCGCGGCGTGGGCGGGCGGGTGAAGACCATCGGCACGGGGGCGGTGGCGAACGCGGCCGCGCTGGCCTACCTCGCGCCGCCGCGGGAGTTGCGCTACTGCCTGCCGCATGCGCGCTTCTCGATCTATCAGACTTACCCCGCGCCGGTGGGCGAGGTGCTGGCCGCCGCCGCGCTGGTGGGGCAGCAGCGGCGGCGCGTGGCCGCGTTGGTGGCTCAGCAGACCGGCCAGCCGGAGGAGTTGGTGGAGCGCGACCTCGAACGCGCCTACTGGCTCGACGCGGCCGAGGGGCGTCAGTACGGCCTGGTGGGGCAGGTGATCGAAGGGTTGGACGAGGTCGGCTAGCGCCCGCGATGTTCTTCAAGCCCCACGCCTACACCGGGCCGCAAATCCTCGCCGCGCGCATGCGGGCGCAGGGCCTGCACACCGACACGGCGGTTACGGGCGCTGACCCGGTGGCGCTGCTGCGGGCCATGGGCGGCGCGCAGGCGCAGGACGCGGCGGCGGGGCTGCTGAGCGCCGGCGTGCGGGCCGCGCCTGAGGCCGGCCTCACCGCCGCGAAGATCGAGGCGGCCCGCGTGGAGGCGCGCACGCTGGTGCGCACCTGGGCCATGCGCGGCACGCTGCATCTGCTACCGGCCGCCGACGCCGCGTGGATCGTGCCGTTCCTCGCGCCGCGCCTGATCAAAGGCACTATCACCCGCCGCGCCCAGGAGGGCTTCAGCGAGGACCAGGCCGCGCAGGCGGTGGTGCTCATTCGCGCGGCGCTGGCCGAGCACGGCCCGCTCACCCGCGCCGAACTGCGCGACGACCTCACGCGCCATGGCCTGCCCAACCAGGGGCAGGGCACGGTGCATCTGATCTATCGCGCCGCGCTCGAAGGCGTGTGCGTCAATGGGCCGCTGCGGGCGGGCGTCGAAACGCTGGCGCTAGTGGAGGATTGGGCGCCGGCCGCGCGCTTTCTGTCGCTGCCCGACGATGAGGTCTTGGCGCTTTTGGCACGCCGCTACCTGGCGGCCTTTGCGCCCGCCGCCCCGCCCGACCTGGCCGCGTGGGCGGGCCTCACCCTGGGCGAGGCCCGGCGCGGCTTTGAGGGCTTGGCCGGTAAGTTGCGGGAGGTGGCGGTGGACGGTGAGGCCATGTGGCTGCTGGCCGAGCAGGCCGAGGCGCTGTTGGCCCGGTCGCAGCGGCCGGCGGTGGCGCTGCTGCCGCGCTTCGACACCTACCTGATGGGCTATCGCTCGCGGGCCGCGATGCTGCCGGAGGCGCACAAGGCGGCGGTCTTTCCGGGCGGCGGTATCATTCACCCGACGCTGGTGGTCGACGGCGCGGCGGCGGGGGTGTGGCAGTGGCAGCGCGGCAAGGCCGGCCTGACCCTCGCGCTCACGCCCTTCGCGCCGCTGCCGCCCGCCGTGCAGCGCGCCCTGCCGCTGTTGGTCGAGTCGATTGGGCGGTTCCTCGACGCCGGGCCGGTGACGCTGGCCGTGGCCTGAGCCGGCGGCGCGGG
>JAYUUW010000467.1:0-4912 GCA_043754665.1 Anaerolineales bacterium
TCGGCGAGCTCCACCAGCGCTAGCGGGCTGTAAACCTGCACCTCGCCAAAGTGCTCTTCCCATTGGCGCAGGCGCGCGGCCAGGGCGGCGGGCACCGGCTGGCCGGCGGCCTCGGCCAAGTCGGTCAGCAGGCGCTCGCTATCCCACCCAGCCAGAAAGGCCGCGCTGACACTGGCGGCGGTGAGGGTGTAATCCAAATGGCCGTTGGGGCCGACGCGCACCTCGCCCAGCAGGCCGAGCAGGCTCACCAATTCCGGCCCGGCCCGGAGGGGCTGCAGGCGCAGCGTGCCGTCGGGCAAAAAGCTCAGCCGCGGGCCGTCCGCCGCGAACGGCGGCGCAGAGAGTTCCAACTGCTGAAAGAGCAGGAAAGCGCCCAACGCGGTGAAGCGGAAGGCCACCAGGCGGTTATGCACGTAGCCGAGATCGACCGCGCCCTGCCAGTGCAGCGGCCCGGTCAGCACCGCCTCGATGTAATGGCCAAAGAATTCGCGCCACGGGCCGCTGGCTTGTAGGTCAAGCGGCTGGCCCTGCCAATAGGCGGCCACCGGCGCTTGCGCCGACCAGAACACGCCTTGCAGGTTGAGCCCGTGCGTGCGGGTGATGAGGCCGCCCAGGTCGATCCACTCACCGGCCGGGGCGCGGCGCAGCAGCAGCAGCAGCATGGCGCGCGTCTTGGCTAAATCGGCCAGCAGGTGTTCGTACTGGTAGCCGGCGCGCATATTGCCGGGGTGGGCCAGCAGCAGGCCGGGGTGGCTGGCGGCGACCAGGTCAAACTCGGTCCAGCCGGCGTAATTGACATAAGTGCTAAAGAGCGGCATCAACTGGGCCAGCGGGTGCTGGCTGAGGTGGCCCACGAACACCACCGGATCGACCTGGGGCGCGCCGCCGGGCGGCAAGCGCACGAGGCCCTGGCCCACCAGCAGGTGCAGCGCAAAGTCGAGCACCGCCTCGGGAGCCTGCAATTGCGCGCTGAGCGCGGTGCGGGCCGCCTCGGTGAGCAGCGGCGGCGCCGGCGGCACGCTGAAGGCATATTGGTTGACGGCCTGCTGCGGCGCTTTCTGGCGGGCGATGGCTTCCAACTCGCCGGGGAAGTAGGACCAGCCGCGCGCCAGGTTGGGCAGCCGGGCCTGAATGGGGTGCGGCTCGGGCGCGGGCCGGGCGCGCAGTGTGGCCGCGCCGCTGTGCAGCGCCAGCAGCAGGCGGGTGGTGAGCGCGGCAAAATCCAACAGGGGCGGCGCGGCCACCACGCGCAGCGTGTTGGGCGGGTCGGGGTAGGGCCGCAGCACCGCCGGGTCGGGCGGCAGCAGCATGTCGACCCCGGCCGGCCAGTTGTAATAGCCGTAGGGGGTGACAGCCAGCAGCCCGGCCGCCAGCAGTTCTTGCAGGGCGGCCTCCAATTGGGGTGCGGAGACGGTGTTGAACACGCCCACCGCCGCCTGGAGTTGATGCGCCATGACGCCCAGGTAGTTGGTGATAAACGGCAGCACGCCGAGCACCAGCCGCGCGGCCGGCGAGAGGCTGGGCAAGAAGGCGCGCACGGCCTCGGTGTCGCTCAGGGCGGCGCTGAGCGTGTCGAGCACGGCGTCGCGCTTGACGCCCGCGAGCTTTACGCCGCGCTGCTGCGCCACCGCCCGCAGTTGCCCCAGATTGAGGTGGTCGAGCACGGCGCGCTGCGAGGCCGCATTCAACGGCGGCGGGGTCAGGGTGACGACGGCGCGCAGGTTGCCGGCCGGGGTGCGGGCCGTGGTGACGGGGGAGGCCGCCGGCGGCGCGGGCGCGGCCGGGCCGGGGCGGCCGCCGAGCATGCCCAGCAATGGCACCTCGTCGTCCTCGTCAAAGCCGAAGTCGTCGTCGTCGAGAATGATCTCGGTGCCGACGCCATCGATCTGACTGAAAAAGGCTTCGAGGTCAAACGTGCCGGGCATGAGCGCGAAGGTGCTGGACTGCCGAATCCAGGCCAGGGCCGCGGCGTGGGCGTGCGCGCACTTGCCGCGCTCGGCGAAGTCGTCGCAGGTACACTCGATCAGGAAGGGATCAGCGCCGTCACGAAACATCACCTGCGTCGGGCTGGCGGGCGCGTCTTCCCATTGGGTGACCACCACGCCGTTGCCATATTGCTGCCGCAGGCGCGGGTGCCCAAGCGCCAGGTTGGCCTGGGCGGCGGCGAACGGCACCGCCTTGGCCATGCGGCGCAGTTCTGGTTCGCTGAGGGCGGGGGTGAGGGAGCGCGGCGGCATCAGGCCTCGGGCGCGGGCGGCAGGGCCAGGGGCGGCGAGGTGTGGACCACATGCGCCTCGGCCGCCAGCGTGGCGGGCTGAAAGTCGGCCAACTCGTGCTCGTAGAGAATGTCGTAGTGGTAGCCCTGCTCGGTCAGGAAGAGCTGGCGGTTGGCGGCAAAGTCTTGGTCGCGGGTTTCGCGGGTGACCAGCGAATAGAAGTGCGCCAGCAGGCCGTTGCGCTTGGGGCGCAAAATGCGGCCGAGGCGCTGGGCCTCCTCCTGGCGCGAGCCGAACGTGCCGGAAACTTGAATGAGCACGTTGGCGTCGGGCAGGTCGACGGCAAAGTTGGCGACCTTGGAGACCACCAGGCAGGTGACCTCGCCCGAGCGGAAGGCGGCGAAGAGCTTTTCGCGGTCGGCCACTTTGGTCTGGCCGGTGATGAGCGGCGCGCCCAGCTTCGCGGCAATGCGCTCCAACTGGTCGATGTATTGGCCGATGATGAGGACGTTATCGTGCCGGTGCTTCTCCACCAACACCTGCAGCGCGCGCAGCTTGACCGGGTTCTCGGCTGAGAAGCGGTACTTCTCGCGGTCGTCGACCAGGGCGTATTCCATGCGGGCCTCGTCGGGCAGGTTGAGGCGAATTTCGTGGCACTCGGCCGTGGCGATCCAGCCCTGCTTTTCGAGCACCTTCCAGGGCACGTCGAACTTCTTGGGGCCGATGAGCGAGAAGACGTCTTTCTCGTGGCCGTCCTCGCGCACCAGCGTGGCGGTCAGGCCCAGGCGGCGGCGGGCCTGCAAGTCGGCGGTGATGCGAAAGACCGGCGCGGGCAGCAGGTGGACCTCGTCGTAAATGATCAGGCCCCAGTCCTCGCGGTCGAACAGGCCGAAGTGCGGGTAGGCCTGGCTCTTGCGCGAGCGGTAGCTGATGATTTGGTAGGTGGCGATGGTGACCGGGCGGATTTCTTTTTCCAGCCCGGAGTATTCGCCGATGAGGTCGGGCGTGAGGGTGGTCTTGTCGAGCAGTTCGCTCATCCACTGGCGCGCGGCCACGGTGGAGGGCGTGAGGATCAGGGTATAGGTTTGCAGCGCGGACATGACGCCCATGCCCACGAGGGTTTTGCCCGCGCCGCAGGGCAGTACGATGACGCCGCTGCCGCCGCTGGCCGCGCCGCCGGCGTGGAAGACCTGCACGGCGGCCTGCTGATATTGGCGCAGCGCAAACGGGTCGCCGGCGAGGGACGCGCCGCGCAGGCCGAGCGGCAAATGGCGGCCCTCGGTGTACCCGGCCTCATCTTGTGCCGGGTAGCCCACGCTGACCAGCGCCTGCTTGAGGCGGCCCCGGTCGGCCAGGTCAACCAGCAGCGTGTAAGCGTCGGGCAGGGCTTTGACCAGCGGGGCGATGGTCTTGTGGCGCGACAGCTCGGCGATGAGGGCGGCGTCTTCGGACGAGACGACCAGGGCGTCGGCCTGGCGGGTGAGGCGCACGCGGCCGTAGCGGCCGACCTGCTCAATGATCTCGACGCGCACATTGCTGGGCAGGTCGTACTTGGCGTACTGCTCCAGCGCGCTGAGGATGTCGGTGGCGGTGAGGCCGGAGGCGGCGGCATTCCACAGCGAGAGCGGCGTGAGGCGGTAGGTGTGCAGGTACTCGGGGCTTTTTTCTAGCTCGGCGAAGGGCGCGAGGGCGTCGCGCGCGGCTTCGTACAGGTCGTTTTGGACCTCGAGCAGCACGGTGCGATCAGATTGGACGACGACGGGATTGAGTGGGTTAAAGGGCATGCGACAGTTATGTGGGTTAAATAGTAAGGCTGAATAATAGCCGAATGGGGGGTGGCTAACAAGGGGGAGAAAGGCGGGGCAGAGGCGGGGGACTCGGGGGACTCAGGGGGGAAAGGCTTTGGCCACGAATTTCACGAATTGGGTATGGAAGCAAGGAGGCAATGTCAGGGTCAGATAAAGGAGTGGCGCTATACTCAAGCGCAGTGGACGATCAAACAGCGGGGAGGCAGCGTATGACGAGCGAGGTGCAACTGCGGCCGGTGCGCGACGAGGACTTGCCGATCTTCTTTGAACAGGAGCGCGACCCGGTGGCGGTGCAGATGGCCGCCTTCACGCACCCCGACCCGAACGACCGGGCGGCGTTCGACGCGCACGGGTCAAGATTCGCGCGCTGGCCGGCGTGCTAAACCGAACGATTGAGGCGGGCGGCGTGGTGGTGGGGCATGTGGCTAGCTACGAGCAAGACGGCTTGCCGGAGGTGACCTATTGGCTAGGCCGAGAATACTGGGGGCGCGGCCTGGCGACGGCGGCGCTGCGGGCGTTTCTGCAAGAGGAGCTGCGCCGGCCGATGTATGGACACGCCGCCAAAGACAACGCCGCCTCGCGGCGGGTGCTGGAGAAGTGCGGCTTTCGCGTCACCGGGGAGGGGCGCTTCTTCGCCAACGCGCGCGGGGGCGAGATCGACGAGGTGGTGCTGGTGTTGAACGAGTGACGTTTCAGAATGGAATTTGTCACTCGCCGGACGACTCGAGTAAGACAAAGCGCCCGCCAACGTCGCTGGGCCGGCTCACCGCACGGTGAATCCTTGAGATAACGTATCTGATTCTAGTTTCCGCTAATTTGGGTGGGCGCTGGGGCTAGCGGAGCGGCGATGGCCCAGGACGCCCTTGGGTAAATGGGCCGTGACCGACT
>JAYUUW010000468.1:0-1853 GCA_043754665.1 Anaerolineales bacterium
CACCAGCACCTCGCCGGCCTTCAAGCGCTCTAAAAAGGGCGTCGCCATAATGCCACCTCGCACAAGCCACTCAATGCGCCGGCATGAGCGCCGGCCGCAGGTTGCATGATAACCGAGACCGGGCCGGGCGACAATGCGAATGCCGTGCCTATCAGCGATGGCCTAGCGCGCAGCCGCTAAGCGCCCTCCACGCACACCTGGTTGCGCCCGTTCTGCTTGGCCGCTTGCAACAACTGATCGGCCCGGTCAAGCAAGCTCTGGGAGCCATCACCCGGCCGGTACCACGCCGCGCCGCCGCTGACGGTCACGCGGAAGGGTGCGGCCAGGGTCGCCGGTTCAGCGGACTCACGCAGCTTGAGGTATTCGAGCTCCATGATGCTGGGCACATGGCCGGCATCGAGCGCCACCGCTCGCCGAAACGCCGCAGTGGCCTCCGCCCGCGCCATGCCCTGTAAGTAGCGCATCCCCTGCTGGTAGTCGGCGTCGGCCGCGCTGGGCAGCGTAGGAAAGTCAATCGCCGTGTGGCGCGCTTCCGGCCGCAGCAGGTCGCCCAGGCGGTAGTCGGTGGTCGCCACAGCCAGCCGAAAGGTCTCGGCCAATTGCGCCACCTCGGCCAGGTCCGCGCGGCGCACAATGGCGGCCAGTTGGTCGCCGGCATAGCGCGCCACAAAGTCGGTGGCGTGCAGCAGCGGTTGGATTTGCTTGGCCAGTGCTGCCAGGAGGCAATCGCCGGCGATGTGGCCACGCGCGGTGTTGAAGTCGCGGTAGTTGTCCACATCCAACAGCACCAGCCCAAAGCCCTGGCCAGTGGCGCGGCCAATCTCAAATTCCTCAGCGAGCCGTGTGTCAAAGCCCTGCCGGTTGGCCAGCCCAGTGAGGTTATCCATCACGCGTACTAAGAAGCGCGTGTCATTTGAGGGCCGGTTGGCTTGGAGATCGTTGTGCAGCATGGTCAGAATCCCTTCTTTGAAATGGCGCCGCGCCGACCGCAGCCGGTGGTCTACGGCGCTGCGGGTGAGGCCCAGGAACGCGGCGATGTCCGTGAGCGAGGCCTCCTGAAAGTGGAAGAGCACCAATGCCGCCCGCTCGCCTTCGGGCAGCGCCTGGAGTGCGCGGTCAACTCGGTCGGCGGCTTCGCGCTCCTCCACCAGGCGGGCCGGGTGGTCAGCGCTGGCTGAGGCCGGCAGCCGCACATCGAGCGGCACAGTGACCATCTGCCGCCCTCGCCGCTGGCGGTCGCATTGTTTGAAGATGATGCGCCGGAACCAACTGATGAAGGCCTCGGGTGACCGCAACTTGGGCAGGTCGGCGTAAAGTTGGATGAAGGCCTCCTGCGCGGCGTCTTGCGCGGCCCCCAACTCGCCGAGTATGGAGTAGGCATAGCCTACGGCCATGTCCTGGAAGCGGCGAACCAGCGCATCGAACGCGTCCAGGTCGCCGCTGCGGGCGCGTATTACCAAAGCGGCCAGAGCGGGCGCGTCATCCATAGTTAGTATTAAAGACCCAAATGGGCTGCCAGAGTCGCCGCCCGTCCATTTGACGGGTCGCCCGCCGCCCCTTTATACTCGCCCCGCCATGACGACCTCGCCCGAGCCCGCCCTCGCGGCTGCCAGCACGCCCCGCCGCACGCTCCTCACGCTGCTGGGCTGGACCCGCGCCAGCTATGTGTTGATGAGCCTGTTCGCGGTGCTGGTGTTCGTCATCATCGTCGTGTGGTGGCCGCTGGCCGTGGACTACTTCGCCACCGCCGACCCGCGCTACCCGCTGTGGATGCAGCTCGACTGGCTGCTGCTAGGCGTGTTCGCCGTCATGTCGCTGCTCATCATGGCGCGGCCCGACCTCAAGGCCGACAC
>JAYUUW010000469.1:0-3388 GCA_043754665.1 Anaerolineales bacterium
CGGCTGCGGGCCGCCAGCGCGGCGGCTTCGGCCGGGGTGAGCCCCCGGCGCGCATTCGTCGTGGTCGCGGTGGTGGCCATTAAGATTTACCCCAGCCGCGCGTAAAGACCGTGTCGGCGCCTTTGTCCTTGGCGCCGATGCGGTAGATGGCCCGAATGATGGCCGGCGCGGCGATGAAGGCGATGACCAGGGCCTGAATGACGCTGATGATCTCGACCGGGATTTTGGCGACGTTTTGCATGCGCGTGCCGCCCGAGCGCAGCGTGCCGAACAGCAGCGCCGCCAGCACCACGCCGAACGGGTGGCTCTTGCCCAGCAGCGCCAGCGCAATGCTGTCAAACCCATAGCCGGCCGAGAAGGCCATGGCCAGGTTGTGGTTCACGCCCAACACCTCGTTCGCCCCGGCCAGCCCGGCCAGCGCGCCCGAGAGCGCGAAGGCAATGATGTAGTTGCGGGTGATGCTCATGCCCGAGTAGCGCGCCGCGTTGGGGTTGGTGCCTACCGTGCGCAGTTCGAAGCCCAGCGTGGTGCGGAATAAGAACCACCACACGAAGACCGCCACGCCCAGCGCCAGGAAGAAGCCCAGGTGCAGCCGGATGGGGTCAGCAAAGAAGCGCGGCAGCTCGGCCGACGGCTCGATGCTGGGGCTGATGGGGTTGGCATTGCCGGGCCGCATCATCGGGCCGTTGAGCAGCCAGTCGCTCAAGCGGAAGGCAATGTAGTTCATCATGATGGTGTTGATGACTTCGTGCGCGCCGACTTTGGCCTTGAGGATGGCCGGCGGCAGCGCCCACAGCGCCCCGCCCAACGCGCCGGCCAGCAGCGCCAGCGGCAGGTGGATGATGAGCGGCAGGCCCTTGAAGGTGTAGCCCACCCAGACCGAGAAGATGGCGCCGATAAACAACTGCCCCTCGACACCGATGTTGAACAGGCCGCAGCGGAAACTCACCGCCACCGCCAACCCGGCGAAGATGTAGGGCGTGGCCGCCACCAGGCTTTCGAGCATGGGGTAAAACGCCTGCCGCATCAGCGCCGGGTCGCCGCTGCCGATGGCCGCTGTGATCGCGCTCAGGCTGCCCAGCGAGCCGTCGAGCATGGCCCCGTAGGCCGTGCCGACGGCGCCCCAGCCCGCGTCGAACGCGCCGGCAAAGCCCGCCGCCCGCAGGATGAGGTAGACCACGAGCACGCCCACCACCAGCACCGCCAGGCGGCCCAGTTCCAATTGGCGCGCCGTGGGGCCAATGCCGCGCCGCAGCCGGCCCCACACCCGCTCTAGCCAGACGTACAGCGCGGCGAACGCCACGGCCACGAGCAGCGCGATGATCAGGCGCTGCCAGCCGCCGGGGGCCAGCCGCGCAAACGTGTCGCGGAAGGCGGCCAGCACGGCTAGGTCGGTGAGGATGATGATCAGGCCGCCCACGGCCAGCGCGGTGACGAAGGCCAGCACCGGCACCTGCACGGCGCCGAGGGCGGCGCGCCAGCTAAACTGCCGCTGGCGTTTGAAAACAGGCGGAGTAGGCGGCGGCTCGCCGGCTTGGCCCAACGGTTCGGCTTGAGTGCTCAACGATCGGTCTCCCACGACCTAGGCGGCAGAGGGTGCTAGAACACGGCCTCGGCTTTGCTGGTGCGCTTTTGCGGCGGGGGCAGCGTGGCCGGGTCAACGCCGGCCATCAGCAAGCCCAGGTATTCTTTGGTGGCTACGGCCGCGTCGACTGTGGCGACGATGCGCCCGCGGTACATCACGGCGATGCGGTCTGACAGGGCCAGGATCTCGTCGAGCTCCGACGAGACCAGCAGCACCGCCAGGCCGTTGTTGCGCTTCTCGATGATGCGCGCGTGAATGTACTCAATCGAGCCGACGTCCAGGCCGCGTGTGGGCTGGCTGGCCACCAGCAGCTTGGCGGGCCGCGAGAACTCGCGCGCCACAATCACTTTTTGCTGGTTGCCGCCCGAGAGCGACCCGGCCGGCGTGTCGATGCTGGGCGTGCGCACATCGAACTGCTGGGTGCGCTGCGCCGCCGCCTGGTCAATGGCGTCGTCTTGCAGCACCACTCCGCGCGCAAACGGCGCCAGGTAATAGGTCGACAGCACCATGTTGTCGCGGATGGGGTAAGCCAGCACCAGGCCGTCGCGTTGGCGGTCTTCGGGCACGTGCGCCACGCCGATCTCAATCACTTCGCGCGGCGAGGCGTGGGTGGTGTCGATATTGCTGATGTGAATGTGCCCGGCCAGCACCTTGCGCAGCCCGGTCACCGCTTCCACCAGTTCGGTCTGGCCGTTGCCCTGCACCCCGGCCACGCCCAGCACTTCGCCGGCGCGCACGTCAAAGGTCAGGTTGTCCACCGCCAGCGTGCTGCGCTCGTCGAGCACTTCCAGCGCTTCTACCCGCAGCACCACCTCGCCGGGGTGGGCCGGGGCCCTCTGCACTTCCAGCGCCACCTCGCGCCCGACCATCATCGCGGCCAGGTGGCGCTCGTCGGTCTGGGCCGGATCGGCCGTGCCCACCACCTGCCCCAGCCGCAGCACGGTGATGCGCTTGGCCACCGCCAGCACTTCTTTGAGCTTATGGGTGATGAAGATGATCGACTTGCCCTTGCTGATCAAGGACGCCATGATCTTGAACAGCTCGGTCACTTCTTGCGGGGTGAGCACGGCCGTGGGCTCGTCCAGAATGAGCACATCGGCGTTACGGAACAGCAGCTTGATGATTTCCACCCGCTGCTGCAAGCCCACCGGCAGGTCTTTAATCAGGGCCTGGGGGTCAACCGCCAGGCCATACTGGTCCGAAATCTCGCGGATGCGGGCGGCGGCGCGCTTGCGGTCGAGGAACACGCCGCCTTTGAGCATTTCATCGCCCAACATCACATTCTCGGTCACGGTCAGCACCGGCACCAGCATAAAGTGCTGGTGCACCATGCCGATGCCCGCCGCAATGGCGTCGTTGGGGTTGGTGACCTTGATCGGCTTGCCGCGCACGATGATCTCACCCTCGTCCGGCTGGTACAGCCCGTAGAGGATGTTCATGAGCGTGCTCTTGCCGGCGCCGTTTTCGCCCAGCAGGGCATGAATCTCGCCGGCCTCCAGGGTCAGCGACACATGGTCGTTGGCCAGGACGCCCGGAAAGCGTTTGGTGATGCCGCGCAGCTCAAGGATTGGTGTCATGCGTTTATCATGGGTAATCCGCCCGCCGTCCTTTATACCACTGGCCGGGGGGGAAGGCAATTTACATTCGCCCCCGGTCGGCGGCCCTGATTCGGAGGCCTCGCCGTGGGTATAATGCCCACACCGTAAAATCCCAGTCGCTTGTGCCGCTAATCTAGGCCAAGCTGTGCAACCGGAACCGGGGAGTAGCACATGAGCACCCATTCGGCCCTCACCAACCTGCACC
>JAYUUW010000470.1:0-1801 GCA_043754665.1 Anaerolineales bacterium
CAAAAACCGGCGGCTGATCCAAGATCAGCCGCCGGTTTTAGTTGGCGCAAGCGACTAGAACAGGCCCCAGTCGGCGCCGGCGCCTTCTTCCATCATGGAGGGCTCCCACATTTCGGTGCCCATCTCAATGACGGCCGGCGCGCCAGTGGCGGCCACAGCCTTCTTGCGGGTCTCTTCGAGCATGGCCGGGCCATAAGGGCAAAACGGCGTGGTCAAGATCATCTTGATGTTGGTCTTGTCCGGCTCGAGGTTGACATCGCGGATCAGGCCCAACTCAATGATGTTGAGGCCGATTTCAGGGTCGATGACTTCACGCAAGGCCTCGCGCAGGGCTTCGGCCCGCGGCGCATCTTGATCATCGGCCTGCCAGACGATCTTGCGGGTGTCGGTTTCTTCAGACATGCAGAGTCTCCGTTCGGAAAAACAATGTTAGGAGCCCGCCAGCAGGCTATCCACCGAAATGGTGGCGCGCCGGCCGGGCGTGATGACAAAGACGCAGTGGTCCGCGCCGTTGAGGACACAGGTCGTCTTCTCGACGCTGGCCCCGAGCACCTGCTCGATGACGGTCTGGTCGATGGCGCAGACCTCCGGGTGGCGGTGGCCGATGGCCAGGTAGGGGCAGCTATATTCGGTCAGTGAAATGGTCTCGCCGGTCTTGTTCCAGCGGGCCATGAAGCCCTCGGTGCCGAGCAGTTCCATCAGCAGGTTCATCTTCTCGTCGAGCGACTTGCCCGCCAGCCGCTGGGCGTACTCGGCCACCATGCCTTCGGCCATGCGGGTGAACATGTCTTCCAGCGCCTGCGGGGGGAGGGAGGCCTTCAGCTCATCAATCAGCCGGCCACTGAGCCGCAGGTAGCGGGCCGGGAAGCGCTCTTGGGCGGCTTCGGTGAGGGTATAGGCCAGGTGCGGCCGGCCGACGCCATGGCGCACCTCGGTGGAGCGCACCAACCCCTCGGCTTGCAGGCTCGACAGGTGGTGGCGCACCGAGACAGCCGAAATCTCCAGGGAGGCGGCGAGGCCGGCCACCGTGGCCTGGTTTTGGGTCTTGATGGTACGTAAGATTTGTTCGCGGGTGCTGCTCATGAAAAGGGCCGTTTTAGCCTGGTGGACCGATTGGGACAAATACCACTAATAATATAGGAACAATTACAGGCGACAAACTACGTATTCTGGCAGAGTATAACACTGACGCGGTAATACTGTCAATAAAACAGATTGTTATTATAAATATTGACAGTTGCTTGTCCGAAATGATATAATGCCGGTGTTATCACATCGCAACATCGGCGGCCACGGGTGGCCGTTGGACTCTAGGAGCAATCGACGCAATGCCCTCAGCCCTTGAAATTCGCAACTTGCACGTCTCAATTGAGAACAAACCCATTTTGAATGGGGTGAACCTGACCATCAAACAGGGTGAAGTCCACGCCCTGATGGGGCCGAACGGCACCGGTAAGTCGACGCTGGCCTATACCCTCATGGGGCACCCGAGCTACACGGTGACGGCCGGTCAGGTGATCTTTAAGGGCGTGGACCTGCTGGAGTTGGAGCCGGATGCGCGCTCGCGGCTGGGGCTGTTCCTGGCGTTTCAGTACCCGGTGGCTATCCCGGGCGTAAGCGTGGCGAACTTTCTGCGGACGGCGATCAACGCCCGGCGGCGCGCGGTGCGCCCGGAAGACAAGGGCATTCCGCTGCCGGAGTTCCGCAAGCTGTTGAAGGCCAAGATGGCCCAGTTGGAAGTGCCGCAGTCGTTTGCAGGCCGCTATTTGAACGAAGGCTTCTCCGGCGGCGAGAAGAAGCG
>JAYUUW010000471.1:0-1509 GCA_043754665.1 Anaerolineales bacterium
CACCGACTCGCACACCACCATGATCAACGGCCTGGGCGTGCTGGGCTGGGGCGTGGGCGGCATCGAGGCCGAGGCCGTCATGCTCGGCCAGCCGCTCTACATGCTCGCCCCGCAGGTCATCGGCTTCAAGCTGCACGGCCGCCTCAGAGACGGCGTGACCGCCACCGACCTGACCCTGACCGTGGTGCAGATGCTGCGTCAGAAGGGCGTGGTCGATAAGTTTGTCGAGTTCTACGGCAGCGGCCTGTCGTCCATGTCGCTGCCCGACCGGGCCACCATCGCCAACATGGCCCCCGAGTACGGCGCGACGATGGGTTTCTTCCCCACCGACGCCGAAACGGTGCGCTACCTGCGCCGCACCGGCCGCGCGCCCGCCGGCGACCTGCTCGAAGTCTACGCCCAGGCCCAGGGCCTCTACCGCACCGACGACATGCCCGACCCGGTCTTCACCGACACGCTGGAGCTGAACCTGGCCCATGTGGAACCCAGCCTGGCCGGCCCCAAGCGCCCGCAAGACCGCGTGGCCCTCAGCCAGCTCAAGAGCACCTTCCGCAAGTCGCTGGTCGCGCCGGTGGCCGAGCGCGGCTACGGCCTGGACGACGAGCGCCTGAAGAAGACGGCCCTGTTCCAAGAAGCCGGCGCCACGGTCGAGATGCACCACGGCGCGGTCGTCATCGCCGCCATCACCTCCTGCACCAACACCAGCAACCCGTCGGTCATGGTGGGGGCGGGGCTGCTGGCTAAGAAGGCCGTTGAGGCCGGGCTGACCGTGCCGCACTACGTGAAGACCAGCATGGCCCCCGGCTCGAAGGTCGTGCAGCAATATCTCGATAAATCCGGCACGCTCACGTTCCTGGAGCAGTTGGGCTTCAACATCGTCGGCTACGGCTGCACCACCTGCATCGGCAACAGCGGCCCGCTGCCCGAGGCCGTCACCGCCGCCGTGAAAGACGGCGACATTGTGTCGGCCGCCGTGATCTCCGGCAACCGCAACTTTGAGGGCCGCGTGCACCCGCTGGTGAAGGCCAACTTCTTGGCCTCGCCGCCGCTGGTGGTGGCCTATGCCCTGGCCGGCACCACCGACATCGACCTGTCGACCGAGCCGATCGGCAACGGCACCGGCGGCCAGCCGGTCTACCTGCGCGACATCTGGCCCAGCCAGCAGGAGGTGGCCGAGGCCATCGCCGCCGCCGTGCAGCCAGAGATGTTCATCGAAAGCTACCAGAACGTTTTTCTCGAAAACGAGATGTGGAACAACATTCCGGTCAGCGGCGGCGAGTTGTACGAATGGGACCCCGACTCGACCTACATCCGCCGCGCGCCGTTCTTCCGGGGCCTGACCCTCACGCCCGACCCGCTCAAGGAAATTCGCGGCGCGCGCGTGCTGGGGATGTTTGGTGACAGCATCACCACCGACCACATCTCGCCCGCCGGTAACATCGCCAAAGACAGCCCCGCCGGCCGCTACCTGATGGAGCAGGGCGTCAAGCCGCGCGACTTCAACCAGTA
>JAYUUW010000472.1:0-1706 GCA_043754665.1 Anaerolineales bacterium
GCGCCGCTAGCCGGGGTGGGCCTCTGCCCGGCGGTCTGGCGCAGGACCTGGCCGCGATCTGGAAGGCCGTGCTGCACGTCGAGCAGGTCGAGCGCGATCAATCCTTCTTCGATCTGGGCGGGCACTCGGTCTTGTTGGCGCAGGTGCGCGCGCTGCTGGCTGAGCGGCTGCGGCTCGAGGTCTCGTTGGTCGAGTTGTTCAAGTATCCGACGGTGGACGCGCTGGCCGGCTTCCTCGAACACCGCCATGGCGCACCCCAGCCTGAGCCTCTGTCTCAGGCGTCACGCGCGATGCCGGCTGCAAGCGATATGGCCATCGCCATCGTCGGTATGGCCGGACGCTTCCCTGGCGCCCCGAACATTACGGCCTTCTGGCGCAACCTATGTGAGGGCGTCGAGTCGATCCGCTTCTTCAGCGACGACGAGTTACTCGCCGCCGGAGTGGACCCACCGTCGCTGCGCCAGCCCAACTATGTGCGGGCCCGGGCGGTGCTCGACGAGGTCGATCTCTTTGATGCGGGCTTCTTTGGCTACAGCGCGCGCGAAGCGGAGTTGATCGATCCGCAGCAGCGTATTTTTCTCGAGTCGGCATGGGAAGCGCTCGAGCAGGCCGGGTACGCGCCCAGCCAATGCGTGGGGCGGGTGGGCGTCTTTGCCGGGGCCGGCCTCAACAGCTACCTCATTAATAACCTGGCCGCCTCCGAGCCCATGGACTTCAGCGGGCCGGCGGGCTATCAGACGTTCATCAGCAGCGACAAAGATTTCCTGACGACCCGCGTCTCGTACAAGCTCAACCTGCGCGGCCCCAGCCTGGCGGTGCAAACGGCCTGCTCCACCTCGCTGGTCGCCGTGGCGATGGCGTGTGAGAGTCTGGTGCGCGGGCACTGCGATCTGGCGCTGGCCGGCGGGGTGGCCATCCATGCCGCCCAAACGACCGGCTATCGCTATGAGCCTGGTATGATCCTCGCGCCCGACGGGCATTGCCGCGCCTTCGATGCGCAGGCGGCTGGCACCGTGCCGGGCAGCGGCGTGGGGATTGTGGTGCTCAAGCGGCTGGCCGCGGCGCTGGCCGACGGGGACACCGTCCATGGCGTGATCCGCGGGTGGGCCGTCAACAACGACGGCGCGGGCAAGGTCGGCTACACCGCGCCCAGCGTCGCAGGCCAAGCCGAAGTCATCCGCGCCGCCCACGCGGCGGCCGGCGTTGAACCAGCCACGATTGACTACGTCGAAGCTCATGGCACCGGCACACCCTTGGGTGATTCGATTGAGCTGGCCGCGCTGGCCGAGGCGTTTCAGTCGGACGACCGCGCGGCCGGCAGTTGCGCCATCGGATCGGTCAAGACGAACATTGGTCATCTGGATGCGGCCGCGGGCATCGCCGGATTGATCAAAGCGACCTTGGCGCTTCGCGAAGGTCTGATCCCGCCCAGCCTGCACTTCACGCAGGCCAATCCGCAGATTGATTTCGCCGCCGGTCCCTTCCGGGTCAACACGGCCCTGACGCCCTGGCCAGATCATCCCGGTCCGCGCCGCGCCGGTGTGAGTTCCTTTGGCATCGGCGGGACCAACGCGCATGTGGTCCTCGAAGCGCCTCCGGCAGCGACCCCGGCATCGGCGCCGACCGGACAGGTGAATCTGTTGTGCCTGTCGGCTAAGAGCGCGCCGGCGCTGGAGGCGTTGGCCGCCCGCTACCGCGAGGCGCTG
>JAYUUW010000473.1:0-6563 GCA_043754665.1 Anaerolineales bacterium
GGGCGCATTTCAAGCTGGGGGCGAAGAGCGCGTCATACGCTCATGGACAGCGGATAGTACCAAAACATTCGCCTGGGAAACACAAGGGTGAGATTTCTCACCCCCTTTACAGGCCGCGTTGCGATTAACGGCCTAAAAGGGGGGTTCGAAATGACAGTTTCTTGGGGCAGCGGCTACGGTGTGACCGCCACGGCCCCCAAACTGAAATACGCCCGGCGGGCGAAATGCAAAGCGGGGCTGGGGCGCGTAGGGAGTCTGTCGCCGCCGGTGGCGATTGATAATTAGTGCTCATTGGTATACAATGCTTGTTACGAATTGTCGCGATAAGGTGTTTGCCCGCCCACCAGCCACTACCATGTCTCACCACCGCCTAGACTACGCCGCCCTCATGCACGAACGGGGCTTCCGAGTGACCCCCCAGCGCCAACTGATCTTGGACGCCATTTGCGAGGGCAGCGGGCACACCACGTTCGAGGAAATCTACGCCCGGGTGCAGGGCAAGTCCAGCGCCGTCAACCGGGCCACGGTCTACCGCACGCTCGACTTTCTAACCGAACTGCGGCTGATCGTGGCGGCCGACATCGGCGACGGGCACCAGGTGTACGAGATCGCCGGCGACACGCCCCACCACCATCTGGTGTGCCTGAACTGCCACCAGATCACGCAGATCAGCCACGCGGTGGTCGAAAACCTGTTCACGCAGATCGAGCACGACCAGAAGTTTCACGTCGAGACCAACCACCTGGCGCTGTTCGGCTATTGCGCCGCCTGCCTGCCGCAGATGGCGCACCACCACCACGACTCGGCCCAAGCGGAGCCTGACGCGCAGGCGCAGCTTCACGCGCACCCCCACCCGCACGCGCACTAACGCGGACTCAGCCCCCGCGCGCACGACCCGCCCTGTGTTGGGGCGGCCCGGTAGCCCCACTTGTATCGGTTGGTAAAGGAGCAACGCCCGATGCCGCTGCTGAACCTGTTTTCCCCCATCAAACTGCACATTCCCGACGGCTTCTTGTCGGTGCCGGTGGCCCTGGTGGGCTGGGTGCTGGCGATGGCCGCCATTGCCTTCGCCCTGCGCCAGACGCGCGGGCAGTTGGGCAGCAAGCAGATCCCGCTCATGGGCGTGCTGGCGGCGTTCATCTTCGCGGCGCAGGCCATCAACTTCCCCGTGGCGGGCGGCACCTCGGGCCACCTGCTGGGCGGCACGCTGGCGGCGATTGTGCTGGGGCCGTGGGCGGCGGTGCTGGTTATGACTGCCGTCATCAGTGTGCAGGCGCTGCTGTTTCAAGACGGCGGGCTGCTGGCGCTGGGCTTCAACATTGTCAACATGGGCATTCTCACCGCCTTCACCGGCCACCTGATCTATGTGGCGCTGAAGCGCGTGCTGGGCCAGGGCCGCAACAGCCTGCTGGCGGCCGGGGCCATCGGGGCGTGGGTGTCGGTCGTGCTGGGCGCCATCGCCACGGCTTTGGAACTCGCCATCTCCGGCACCTCGGCGCTCAACGTGGCGCTGCCGGCCATGACCGGTGTGCATGTGCTCATCGCGCTGGGCGAGGCCATCATCACGGTCGGGGCGCTAACCTTCATCTACGCCGGGCGGCGCGACCTGCTCAACGGGGGGGCGAACGCGCCGGCGCAGGGCACGGCCAATTGGGTGGCCGTGGGCCTCGGCATCGCACTGGTCGTAGCGGTGTTCTCGTTTGCCGCCTCGCCCGCGCCCGACGGCCTGGAACGCGTGGCCGCCGACAATGGCTTTCTGACGCGCGCCCTGGGGCCGGTGTTCAGCCTCCTGCCCGACTACACCATCCCGTTCATCGCGAACCCGCTGGTGTCGGGCATCTTGGCGGTGGTGGTCGGCACGCTGGTGGTGTTTGCCCTGGCGTTCACCATCGCGCGTGTGCAGCGCCGCAGCCAGGCGTAGCCCCGGAGCCGTCCCCTGCATATCAACCTTTCTGACCAGCACCGGCACGGGTCGAGCCTGATTCATGGGCTCGACCCGCGCGTTAAGCTGGTTGGCACGTTTCTCTTTATCCTGATCGTCAGCCTGGTGCCGATGGGCGCGTGGGCGGCCTACGCGCTGCTGTTCGCCGGAACGCTGGCCGTGGCGCGGGCCACCGGCCTGGGCACGGGCTTCGCCTTCAAACGCTCGTTCGTGGCCCTGCCCTTTGCGCTGGCGGCCATCACCCTGCCCTTCACCATCCCCGGCACGGTGCTGGCCCACCTGGGGCCGCTGACGCTCACGGTCGAAGGCACCGTGCGGCTGCTCAGCATCCTCACCAAAAGCTGGCTGTCGGTGCAGATGGCCATCCTCATGACCTACACCACCGCCTTCCCTGACCTGCTGTGGGGGCTGGGGGCGCTGCGCCTGCCGGCGGCCCTGGTGGCGATTGTGGGCTTTATGTACCGCTATCTGTTTGTGCTGGCCCATGAGGGGCTGCGGCTGCGGCGGGCGCGGGCGGCCCGGGCGGGCGCGGGGCCGGCCGGGAGCAAGACCGGCGGGGGGCTGGTGTGGCGCGGGCAGGTGGCCGGCGGCATGGTCGGCAACCTGACCCTGCGGGCGTTTGAGCGCAGTGAGCGCATTTACTCGGCCATGGTGGCGCGCGGCTTCCAGGGCGAGATGCGGATGTTGGCGACGCCGCACATGCATGACCGCGATTGGAACGCGCTGGTGGGCTGGGTGACATTTCTGGCGATGGCGGCGCTGATTGGGTTTGTGTTCGGATGACAGCCACGATTGACATTAAAGATTTGCGCTTCAACTATCCCGACGGCCATGCGGCGCTGCTGGGCCTCTCGCTGACCATTGCGCCGGGGGAGCGCGTGGCGCTGGTAGGGCCGAACGGCGCGGGCAAGTCGACCCTGATGCTGCACTTGAACGGCATTTTGCAGGGCGAGGGGCAGGTGCGGGTGTGCGGCTACGCGCTCGATAACGGCCACCTGGGGCAGGTGCGGGCGGCGGTGGGGCTGGTGTTTCAAGACTCCGACGACCAACTGTTCTCGCCGACGGTGTACGAGGATGTGGCCTTTGGGCCGCTGCACATGGGGCTGCCCACGGCGCAGGTGACCGAGCGCGTGAACCGCGCCCTGGCGGCGGTGGGCATGGACGCCTACGCCCAGCGCATTTCGCACCACCTGAGCGTGGGCGAGAAGAAGCGCATTGCCATCGCCACCGTGCTGTCGATGGACCCGCAGGTGCTGGTGCTCGACGAGCCGACGGCCGGGCTAGACCCGCGCGCGCGGCGCAGCATCATCAACCTGCTGCGCGGGCTGCCGCAGACAATCTTGGCTTCGACGCACGACCTGTTGTTTGTGCGCGAGCTGTTCCCGCGCATGGTGATTATGGATGGCGGCCAGATCGTGGCCGATGGGCCGACGGCGGCGTTTCTGGCCGACCAGGCGCTGCTCGAAGCGCATGGGCTGGAGCTGCCATAGCGGGGATCAGGCGCTTACCGTTTTAGGGCCAGTCAGTGTTGCTGACTGGCCCTTTTATTTAACTTAGGTGAGTTGGGGCGGGAGCAGGGACGACACGATGGCGTCGGCGGCGTAGGCTTGCGGGCCGTCGACGGTGTAGACGGTGACGGCGCCGGCGCCGAGCACGCGCGCCTCGGGCAGGAGGAGGGCGGTGGCCTCGTCGATGCCGATGAGCGTGACGCCGGCGGGCAGGCTGGCGGCCATGGCCGGGCCGTTCCAGCGGGCGGCGAGGGTGGCGTGGTGGGGCAACACGGCGAGGTTGGGCGCGAGGCCGAGGCCAGGGGTCCAGCCGTCGAAGCGCCAGACTTGCGCGCCGAGCACCATCGCCCCAGCGCTGGAGCCGGCCACGAGGCCGCCGCGCTGGTAGACGGCCAGGAGCGCCTCATAGGTCTTGGAGCCGCGCAGGGTCTCCAGCAGATAGATGGGGTCACCGCTGGTGAGATAGATCATTTGGAACTTCTCGACCGGGATGGCCAGATCGCGCTGATTGGCGGTGTCGGCATCGACGATCATGATCTTCTCAGAACGGGCGCCGAGGCGGCTGAAGTGGCGGCGGCCGTTCTCGCCGGCCACGAACGGGTTCTCGTTGGTGGCGGCGGTAGGCAAAATGACGACGGTCGTGCCGGGGCCGCCGGCGGCGACGAGCAGCGGGCGGTCCATCGCATCGCAGTCGCGGCGAAACTCGTTGCCGCCGACCAGAGCGAGGTGGCCGGCGCTCATGACCTGGCCCCGTTGGCGGCGGCGACGGCGTGGCGCTCGATGGTGGTCAGGCGGGCCAGCATCTCGGCCTGGAGGTCATCGATCTTTTCGTGCAGGTGGGCGATTTCCATTTCAGCTTTCAGGTTGATGTCGTATTCGATGTCGGAGCGGATGCGGTCTTTGGCGACCTGACGGTTCTGGCTGAGGAGGACGAAGACCGAGAGCACGATGGCTTCGAGCGAGACGGCCATGGTGAGCAGGCCGAAGGGGTACGGATCAAAGATCGGCAGGAAGGGCAGCGCGCCCAGGTTGAGCAGAATCCACACCGCAAAGACGACGATGTGGAGCAGCAGGAAGGGGATGCTGCCGCTGAAGGCGGCGATCCAGTCGGCGGCTTTCTGGACGACGGAGCGGCGATCTGCCATTTCCTCGTTGACGTTGCGGGTGGCGGTGTGGCGCAGCAGCGAGACGTTCTGGCGCAGGCGGCGGCTCATGGCGGCCAGCAGGTCCATGGTGGCGCTGGGGCACAGGTGCAGGAAGCGCTCGAGGTCGTCGCGGTCGAGGCGGAGCAGATCGGCCTCGGTGGTGACCAGGGCGGAGGCCGAGCGCGGGCCGCTATCGAGCAGCGACAGCTCGCCGATCATGTCGCCGGCACGGGCGGTCTCGAGCACGATGCGTTCGCCGGTGTCGTTGCGAAAGAAGATCTCGACTTCGCCGGAGCGGACGATGTAGAGGGCGTCGCCGGGGTCGCCGACCTTAAAGAGGTTGTGGCCGGCGGGGAAGTGGTCGTGGTCGAGCTGGGCGGCGAGGGCGCCGCGCTCTTGCTCATCGAGCAGTTCAAAGAATTGAATGTCGGCTAATAAGGCGGCATCAGCGGGCATGGGGAATCTCCGGCAAGGGCGCGATGAGGTCGGTTAGCATGAGCAACGGGCCGGGCTTAGAGCAGGGCGTGGCGGCGCGAGGCGGGCAGCACGAGCAGCAGCAGGCAGGCCAGCGCCACCGGGGTGCCGAAGCCGAGGTAGAGCAGGGTTATCGCTGAGAGCAACAGGGCGGTGTAATAGCCCCACGGCCGCCGCAGCAAAACGCCAAAGCTGGCGCCCAGCAGGCCGCTCCCGAGCGCAATGAAAAAGAGCGCCAGGCGCTGTGGGTCGAGGCCCACGGCTTGGGCGAGCCCGGCCCAAGGGCCAAGCTGGCCGTCGATCCGGGTGTAGTCACCCCATAGGCGCTGGTGCAGGCCGTCGTACAGGAACCACCAGCCGAGGAGCCAAGCGCCGGCGACGAAGAGCCAGATGGTGAGCGGGGTGCGGTAGGCCGGGCGCGCGGCGGCGTGGGCAGACGGTTCGAGCGTTTCGGTGGTCACAAGGGACAACTATAGCACGGAGGCGGGAGGTGGGAGGTGAGAGACGGAGGTAGGAGGTAGGAGGTCGGAAAGGGCGGGCAACGGACGGAGCGGGAGGCTAGTGGGTGTGAACGGAGACGGCGTAGGTGTCGTGGGCGGCGCAGGGAGCCTGGTCCCAGGTGGACCAGCGGGCGGCGAGGGCGAGGCCGGCGGCGGCGGCCAATTGGTCGTAGGCGGCCAGGGTCAGGTTGGTCCAGGGCTTGGGGGTCAACTCGAAGGCGGCGATGAGCAGGCCGCCGGGCCGCAGGGCGCGGGCCAGGTTGACGAGCGTGGCGGCTTCGGTGCCGGGGGTGAGATAGATCATGACATTCCCGGCCAGGACGATGGCGTCATAGGCAGTGTCCAACTCGATGGTGGCGAGATCGCCCAGCCGCCAGTCCAGTTGGGGGGCTTTGGCGCGGGCCTGGGTGAGCATGACGTCATCGAGATCGACACCGGTGACGGCGAGGCCGCGCCGGTGCAGCTCAATGGCCATGCGGCCGGTGCCGCAGCCGGCATCGAGCACGCGGTACGGCGGGGCGGCGGCGGCGCGGTAGAGCTCGGAGTGCAGGAGCTTCTCAACCAGGTTGGCTTCGCCGTGCACATCGTGGCCGGCGGCGGCGCGGGCCTCGTAGGGGGCGTCGTAGTCGCGGCCGGTGCGGGTGCGCGAGGCGAGCCAGGGGTTGGGCTCAGAGGGTCGGTTCATGGAGGTCACTATAGCACGAGGGCATGGAGGTCAGAGGTCGGAGGTCGGAGGTCGGATAGAGCAGGCGGCAGAAAGCGCAGGATGTAGGGAGGAGAATGGCGGTTGGTCGCCCTCATCCTCGGTCCTTCCCCTGAAGGGGAAGGATGACCAAGTGAAGAGGCAGCACACGCAAGTATGGCTGAGTGGAACGATGGAAGACGGGAGGCCAGGCTAGCGAGACTTCGTCTCAGACTGACGAGAGTGGTTAGGTTGGACTGGGGGTCGGGACAAGAGTGGGTTCCAGTCGCAGGAAACCGGACCCAGTTGTAT
>JAYUUW010000474.1:0-3164 GCA_043754665.1 Anaerolineales bacterium
TCGGCACGGCGATCTCGCGGCGGGAGCTTTTGTCGAGCAGCGTGCAGATCTTGAGCGAGGCCGGCTGGCGGGCGTTGAGCAGGGCCAGCACGGCGTGAATGGTGTGGCCGGTGTCGACGATGTCTTCGACCACCAGCACGTGCCGGTTCTGAATGCTCTGGTTGATATCGAGGATGACGCGCACGCTGCCCGACGACTGCCGTGCCCCCGCGCCGTAGGAGGCGATGGCCATGAAGTCGATGACATGCGGCACGGTGATGTGGCGCATGAGGTCGGTCAGGAACATGACGCCGCCGCGCAGGATGCACAGCAGCAGCAGGTCTTGCCCGGCATAGTCCACGCTGATCTGGGCGCCGAGTTCGCGAATGCGCGCCTGCAACTGCGCTTCGGAGACGAGCACTTCGGCCAATATCTCTTGGTAGGCAATCATGGCCGGGTTCCTTTAGCGGCGCGGGACGCTGTGATGTTCGCGGCAGCGGGCCTCATACAGCTCGCTGGCCCCGACCACGACCACCGGCTCGTCATAGTTGGCCGGGCGGTCGTTGATCAGGCGCTGGGTGCGGGAGGCCTCGCCGCCGCACACGGCGCAAATGGCGTGCAGTTTGTCGACATGCTCGGCCAGCGACATGAGGTGCGGCATGGGGCCGAACGGCTCGCCGCGAAAGTCCTGATCGAGCCCGGCCACGATGACGCGCACGCCGCGCGTAGCCAGGGCCTGGCAGATGGCACCGACTTCCGGCTCGAAGAACTGGGCCTCGTCGAGCGCCACCACGGTGGTGTCGGCCCGCACCAACGGCACCAGGTCGGCGGCGGCGGCGACGGGCGTGGCGTCGAACTCGGTGCCGGCGTGCGAGGTGACCTTCTCGACGGCGTAGCGGTTGTCGATGACGGGTTTGAAAACCTGCACCTGCTGTTTGGCGATGCGGGCGCGACGCAGCCGGCGGATGAGCTCGTCGGTCTTGCCGCTGAACATGGACCCGGTGATCACTTCGATGGAGCCGGCGGTATGGCGCATGGGCGGGCCTCGCTGGGGGCTAAGAAAACATAAAGGGCAGGGGGCCCATGGTTCGGGTCACCTGCCCTTTAGCTAGTTCATGTGTTACCTGACCGTGACGGCCGGCGGCGCTTATTCGGCGGCGGGGGCGGGCGCGGCCTCGGTGGTCTCGACCGCGTCCGGCAGGAAGCCGCGGGCGCGCAGGCGCTTCTTCAGGTCGATGAGGCTCTTGCGGCCAAAGCCTTCCAGTGTGAGGAAGGACTCTTCGCCCTGGGTCTCGAAGCGGGTGACCAGGTCGGCCACGGTGTGGAGGCCGGCGTTGGTGAGCGCGCCTTCGGGCCGGGCGCCCAGCTCCAGCGCGGAGACGGGCTGGTCGGGCGTGACCTTGACGGTCTCGCGCGAGGCCGCTTCGGCCAGGAACTTGTCGCGGACTTCGAGCTTCTTGTAGAAGCGATCGACCTGGCCTTCGGTGTCGACCAGGCGCTGCTCACCGGTGTAGAACGGGTGGCACTTGTAGCACATATCGGTGTGAATGTGCTCGCGGGTCGAGCCGGTGGTCCAGGTGTTGCCGCACGAGCAGGTTACTTTGGCGGCGTCGAAAAACTTAGGGTGTATACCGGTTTTCATGATGTCCTCTGCCCCGACTAACTTTAGCCTGAGCGTTCCGTCGATCGCGTGATCCTGGGGCGGAAATCACCCGACTCGGAGGAACACAGGCAACTACGACGTGTGGTGCTAGGCGGTGGCGGGCGCGGCCTCAACCGCCGGCGCAGCCACTACCGCGGCCGGGATGACGCTGACCTGCTTGCGGCCGCTGGGCAGCTTCTGGAAGGTCACATGCCCGGAGGCAATGGCGTACAGGGTGTCGTCGCGGCCAATGCGCACGTTCAGCCCGGGGTGAATGTGGCTGCCGTGCTGGCGGGCGATGATGTGGCCGGACTGCACCAACTCACCGCCGAACTTCTTGATGCCGAGCCGCTGCGAATTGCTGTCGCGGCCGTTGCGGCTGGAGCCGCCGCCTTTTTTGTGAGCCATGGTTGTCTCCCTAGCCTTCGATGGTGTTGATGTGCAAGCGGGTGTAGTGCTGGCGATGGCCGCGCTTGCGGCGCTGGCGCTCTTTGGCTTTGTAGCGGAAGGCGACCAGCTTGGGGCCCTTGATTTCGCCCTCGACGGTGGCCTGAACCGCGGCCCCAGTAATCAGGGGGGCGCCGATGGTGGCGGCGCCGTCGTTCACGATCAGCAGCACATCGCTGAAGGTGTAGGCGGTGCCGTCGGCCACGTGCAGCAGGTCGACTTCGACCGCGCCGCCTTCGACGACGCGGAACTGCCGGCCGCCGCTGCGGATGATGGCGTACTTCATAACGGTATCTCCAATCCTCGCTTCACCGGGGTCCGCCGGCGCAGCCCAGTGGGCGGCGTAGGTGTTGCAGGGCGGGCAAACGGGGAAGACTGGTTGAATGGGCGCACGTTTGTGCGCTGACGGCAAGATGCCCCAGCCAATGCCGGGGCAACGAAGGGCCATTATAGTCGCGCCGGGCGGGTTTTGTCAATGCGGGCATTTTAGGGCGATTGAGAGGTGAGAGGTGGGAAGTGGGAGGTGAGAGGGCGGCGTTGCCAGGTGAGTTTGGGAGGGTGTCAGGAGTGTCACTTTGACCAACTGAGCTTGGGAGGGTGTCAGGCCTACCGGCACTGTCACTTTGACCACTTGAGCCTGGGAGGGTGTCACTTTGACCACTTGAGCCTGAGAGGGTGTCAGGCCTACCGGAACTGTCACTTTTACATAAGCGCGGTGGGTTGCTGGCACCGAGGCCACGCTGGCGCGCGGCATCTGTCGCGCTGCTGGCATTGGTGACATGGTCAGGGCCGAGGCGCGCCGAGGCAGACTGGGTCAAGGATGGGCGGCAAAGCCGGCACGGGGCGGCGGGTGAGGCAGACATGCCTTTAGCCTACGAATCAATTGTTTGATTAACAAGCGGTTGAGGTTAGAAGTAGGTCTGAAATTCGGTGCGGCGGGTGTGTACATTCCCCGGCGATTGGAATATGCTGGATGGACGGTCAGGCGGGGGCCGGCCATACAGGGGAGGCGCAATGCCTAATTTACGCGCAAGGCCGCGCACCACGTGGCTGGTGTGGATCGCGGCGCTCGGGCTGGCCGGGACCGGCATCGGCG
>JAYUUW010000475.1:0-3424 GCA_043754665.1 Anaerolineales bacterium
TGGGCCGCACCAACTCCACCTCGCTCTCGCTGGTGGGCAGAAAGGCCACCGTGGCCTGCTGCTCCGGCACGGTTTCCACGTGCGTCAGCGGCAGCCCCAACGCGTCGCGCCAGAAGCTGAGCGCGCCGTCCAGGTCGTCCACCGCCAGGGCGATGTGGGCAATGCGTTTAATCACGACAGGCTCCTACCACGCGGCCGGGCGATACTCGCCCCACACGCGGCGCAAGGTGTGGCAAATCTCCCCCACGGTCACATCGTGCTCCACGCACGTAATCAGCAGCGGCATGAGGTTGTCGCGCCCGGCGGCGGCGTTGGCCAGCCGTTCCAGGAGGGCGGTGGTGGCGGCGGCGTCGCGGCGGGCGCGCAGCGCGGCCAGCCGTTGGGCGGCCTGGGCCTCGATGGCTGGGTCCACCCGCAGCCGCTCGATCTCGGTCGTCTCTTCCGACTGAAAGTCGTTCACGCCCACCACAATCGCCTCATTGCGCTCCACCGCCTGCTGCCAGCGGTAGGCCGCGTCTTGAATCTCGCGCTGCATGTAGCCGGTCTCAATTGCCCGCAGCGCGCCGCCCAGCCCGTCAATGTGCTGCAAGTAGACGTTGGCCCGCTGCTCAATCTCGTCGGTCAGCGCCTCGATGGCATACGACCCGGCTAACGGGTCAACGGTGTCGGCCACGCCCGCCTCGTGCGCGATGATCTGCTGGGTACGCAGCGCAATCCGCACGGCGCTCTCGGTGGGCAGCGCCAGGGCCTCGTCGAGGCTGTTGGTGTGCAGGCTCTGTGTGCCGCCCATGACGGCGGCCAGGGCTTGCAGCGCCACGCGCACCACGTTGTTGGCCGGCTGCTGGGCGGTGAGGGTCGAGCCGCCGGTCTGGGTGTGGAACCGCAGCATCCAACTGCGCGGGTCGCGCGCCCCAAAGCGCTCGCGCATGATCTTGGCCCACATCCGCCGCGCCGCCCGGAACTTGGCCACCTCTTCTAGAAATTGGTTGTGGGCGTTGAAGAAGAACGATAGCTGATTGGCGAACGCATCCACCGGCAGCCCAGCGTCGAGCGCGGCCTGCACATAGGCAATGCCGTTCGCCAGCGTGAAGGCCACCTCCTGCACGGCGGTGCTGCCCGCCTCGCGGATATGGTAGCCCGAGATGGAGATGGTGTTCCACTGCGGCACCTCGGCCCGGCAGTAGCTGAAGATGTCGGTGATCAGCCGCATCGACGGGGCGGGAGGATAAATATACGTGCCGCGCGCGATGTATTCCTTAAGGATGTCGTTTTGGATGGTGCCGCGCAGTTGGCGCTCGGCCACGCCCTGCCGCCGCGCCACGGCGATATACAGCGCCAGCAGCACGCCGGCCGGCGCGTTGATGGTCATGCTGGTGCTGACTTTGTCGAGCGGGATGCCGTCGAACAGGCGCGCCATGTCGTCGAGCGACGAGATCGACACGCCCACCTGGCCGACCTCGCCCAACGCCATGGGGTCGTCGGCGTCGTAGCCGATCTGCGTGGGCAGGTCGAACGCCACCGACAGCCCGGTCTGGCCCTGGGCCAGCAGGTACTTGTAGCGCCGGTTAGAGTCCTCGGCCGTGGCGTAGCCCGCGTACTGCCGCATGGTCCACAGCCGCCCCCGGTACATGGTCGGCTGGATGCCGCGCGTGAACGGGTACACACCCGGATAGCCTAATTGCGCGGCGTAGTCCGGGTCGGCGTGGCGCGGCCGGTAGAGCCGCTCCAGGGGGATAGCGGAACTGGTTTCAAAGTGCGGGCGGCGCTCGGGCGCTTTGCGCAGCGCTGGGATCAGAACGTCATCTTCCCAGTGCTGATAGTCGTCGTCGAGGGGAGCTGTCATACGGCGAATTATACAACCTGGGCCGCGGCCGGTGGGCGACCGCTCGGCTCAGGCGCCGGCCGGTTCGGCCAACGCGGGGGCCGGTCGTTCTGCCCGCCGGCGGAAGCCAAGCACCGCCAGCGCCTGCTGAATGCCGGGGCTGAGCGTGTAGTGGTCCCACACCAGCCCGGTCAGGTAGTTCTCGAGCATGATCATCGAGATGCCCTTGTCAATGCCGTAGACGGCGCGGCTGTGCCACGCGGGCGACACATCCAGATTGTAGGCGTCGTAAAAGCCGTAGCGGCCCCACGTGCGTGGGTGCGTGTGGTACAGGTAGAGCGCCATGGCTTTGGCTTCATCCGGGGCGAAGGGCAGGGCCGCCAGCCCGGCGTAAATACAGACCGTGCCGTTGTGGCGCGCCGGGCGCAGGCAGGGCTCAGCGCCGGACACATAGTAGCCGTTGGGGCTGTCACCGGCGCTGAGGCCCCAACTGTTGGCGTCATAGGTGCGGTAGAGGTGGGAGTATGAGATGCAGAAGGCGCGGTTGGCCAGCACCGCCAGCCGGGTGTTCTTGAACCAGTCGAGCCCGTCCGGGTCCACGTAATCGCGCACGTCCAGCCAGCCCATGCTGTACAAATACGCGAACAGGTTGCCGTCGGGGTTGACGATGAGTTTCTGGCCGGCGTAGTCACAGGTGTCGCGCGCAAAGCCCTGATAGAGCTGACGGGCCAGGTGGGGGTCAATTTGCCCGGCGGCCTGGAGGTAGAGCATCTTCTGCTCAGCGGCCATGTCCCACCAGCCCAGGAACCCCGGCTGGCCGGACACGTAGTCCCCTTTTTGATCGGGGTTGTAGGCCATGCGCAGCAGCGTCTTGCCGTCGCGCGCCTCCACGAAATGGGCCCAGTCCACGCGCGCCAGCAGCGCCTGCGCCAGCGCCTCCAGCTCCGCATCGGCAAAGTAAGCCGCCGCGGTGATGACGCCGTTGAGGCACAGCGCGGTGTCAATGGTGGAGTACTCACAAAGTTTGATGCGCTGGGCCGTAGCCATGTAGAGGAAGTGGGCGAAGAAGCCGCGATAGTGCGGCACGTTGTGCAGCAGCGTGCGCAGGGTGCCGCGCGCCAGCGCCAGCGCCTCGGCGCGCTCCAGGTAGCCGCGCTCCGCGCCGATGACCCAGGCCGTCAGGGCGAAGCCGACCGACGCAATGGAGGCCACGTTGCGCTTCTTGGTGGCGTCCACGGCCAGCCCATAGCCGGGGCTGTTGGGGTCGCGGTTGGTGTAGTCGAGGAAGAAATCAACCGAGCGCTTCAGTTCGGCCAAGAGCAACTGATCAATATTCATGAGCGCTCCCTTGAGCAGGGCCAGACAACGGCGCGCGGCCCGGCCGACGCCAGCCGGGCAGAACGAAGGCGGTTCAATTGGGTCGGTCAGATGAAACGTTTCACGAAGTTAGCACACGGATAGCGGCTTGTCAAGAATCTCGCGCTGATCGGCGGCGGCGCGTTGGGCCGGCGCACCGACTACGTAATGGTAATCAACTGCTGGCCTTGTTCGACGCCCTCGCCCGGCTTGACCTTGATGCGGGTGATGGTGCCGTCGCGCGGG
>JAYUUW010000476.1:0-7361 GCA_043754665.1 Anaerolineales bacterium
CGGGTTCGGAATGACAAATCCGGCGGGCGGGCGACAGCGGATGGCTGTCTCAGCCAGGGACTGCCCCCAACGTGCAATGCACCCCGAGTCCCCCCTTTATGCCCCCTAGACCCTTCAGACCCCTTCCCCCCGCCCGCCCCCGCGCCTACCCCGAATACTTGAACCCAGCTTCGGCAATCGTCAGCGGCGTGCCGGCGCGGTGCTGCCCGGCCTCCACTACCTCGGCGATGAAGACAATGTGGTCGCCCGCCGGCGTGGCGCTCTGCACGCGGCACTCCACCCAGGCCAGCGCCTCGGCCAGCACCGGGCTGCCGGTGGCCGCGCCCGGCTCCCAGGCGTTGCCGGTGATTTTGTCGGGGTGCTTGGCAAACGTGCGCCCCAGCGACCCCGCCAACTCGCGCTGCCCGCTCTCGTAGACGTTCACCGCGAACGCGCCGGCCGCCTCGATCACCTGGCGGCTGTGGCTGTCGTGCTCCACCGCCAGCGCGATCATGGGCGGGTCGAACGACGCCTGCGTGATCCAGTTGACCGTCATGGCGCTCAGGTCGTCGCCGTGCTTGGCGGTCACGGCATACAGGCCGTAGGTGAACAAGCGCAGGGCCGATTTCTTCAGGGCAGCATCCATCATCGTCTCCTTAATAATCGAAGAACCCGCGCCCGGTCTTCTGGCCCAGCCGCCCCGCCTGCACGTAGCGCGTGAGCAGCGGGCAGGGCCGGTAGCGGTCCTCGCCGAATTCCTCGTGCAGGCCGCGCAGCACGCCCAACACCAGGTCGAGCCCCAGCCGGTCGCCCCAGTCGAGCGGGCCGTAGGGATAGTTCATGCCGAGCTTCAGCGCCACATCGATCTCGCGCGCCGTGGCCACGCCCTCGGCCAGCGCGGTGGCGGCCTCGTTGATGATGGCGCACACCACCCGCGCCCGCACCAGCCCCGGCCCATCGGCCACGCGGGTAGCCGTTAGGCCCAGGCCGGCCCAGAACGCGTCGGCAGCGACCACAGCCTCGGCCGGCGCTTGCAGCGGCGCGGCCACTTCCACCGTGCCGCCGGCCGCCAGCGTGGGCGCGGGCAGCGCCCCCCAGCCCACCACGCGCTCCGGCTGGGGGAGCCAACTGGCCGCCTCGGTGGCCGAGCACGCCAGCGCCGACACATACAGCACGGGCGCGGCGGCGAGCAGTTCGAGCACGCGCCGCTTGCCGGCCTTGCTCTCGTTGTGGCACTCCACCGCCACGTCGGCGGCGCGGGCCGCTTCGCTCACCGCCTGGGCCGTGCCGGCCTCGGCCAGCGTTTCCACCAGAAACAGCGTCGTGTCATGCCCGGCCGCGACGCACAGCGTCAGCACGTTCTCGGCCAGCGGCAGCTCGCCGACGATCACCACCTTCATGCCGTCAGGCCTTCTGCGAGGCAACGGTCCACGGCCTGCTCCAGCACGCTCACCGGCTGCGCGCCCGACACCAAGTAGCGCTCGCCGACGATGAAGGCCGGCACGCCGCTCAGTTGGTTGGCGTGGGCCCAGGCCTCGTCGGCCTCCACTTCGGCGATCACCTCTGGGTCGACCAGCGCGGCGCGGTAGCCGGCCTCATCCAGCCCCACCTCGCGCGCGATGGCGGCCAGCACGTCGGGCTCGCCGATGTCGCGCACTTCCTGCCAGTGGGCGCGGAACACGGCCTGGTGATAGGCCTCGCCCAGCCCCTGCGCGATGGCGTACTTCGCGCCAGTGTGGGCCAGCCGGGTGGAGATCATTTGGCCGGTCTCGCTGCGCTTCAACTCCAGCCCGAAGCGCTCTAGGGCGATCTGCTGCACGCGCGGCCAGCTCTCGGCCACGCGCTGGCGAAAGGCGGCCTCCTGCGCGGGCGGCAGGGGCGGCGAGCCGGCCGGGCGCAGCTCGTAAGCGCCAAAGGTCAACGCCACCTCGCGCGATTGCTGCAGCGTTTGCAGCGCGGCCTCGCCCATGGCGCACCACGGGCACACATAGTCACTAAAACGCAAGATCTGTACGGTCATCCGCCCATCGTAAACTGAAGCCTGGCGGCGGTCAACTGGACGCAAGGTCAGGGCACCCAAGGGACTCAGGGGAGGGCAAAAGGGCCTAAAGCGTATCAAGGGAATAAATGGTTGCGCAGGTTTGGGCAGGCGGGCGATGCGGGCCGGGCCTAGCCGACTTAATCATCTACGCGCCACAACACCACGGTCTCGTTGCGCGAGCCGCCGCCGATGAAGTAGACCGGTACATTCAGCCGCGCCGCTTCGGTGACGCCATACGTCTGCCGCACGGCCGCCAGCGGTGCGTTCAGTTCGGTGCTGTCCATCAACACATACAGCGGGCGGCCCTCGGCCCGCAGCGCCGCCGCGAAGATCAGCCACTCGGCCTCGCTCCAACTGGCGCCCGGCTGTAGCTCGTTGCCCGGCCGCACGGCTAAGCGCTGGCCGTACAGCTCAATCGCGCCGCTGTTGAGCGAAGCCGCGATCACCGCGTTCGGCTCGGTGAGCGTGGAGAGTGTTTCCAGGTCAGCCCGCTGCTCGTCCCGCAAATAGCCAAAGGTGAAGTAGCCGGCGTCCCAACTGGTGAGCAGCCGCAGCCGCCAGCCCACGCCCAGCAGCACCAGCAAAACCGCGACTATGCGCAGCGCTGTCCAGCCCATGCCGCGCCGCCGCCACAACCACACGGCCGCTACCACGCCGCCCAGCGCCGCCAGCCCGGCCAGCGGCACATACAACGCCAGCAGGTCGCGCATGCGCACAAACGGATACCAAATGTGAAACACGAAGAGCGGCCCATACGCGGCGGCGACCACGCCCAGCGCGAAGCGATTGCGCCGCCAGGCATACACGCCGCCCAGCAGGATGAACGGCCACAGCCAGCCCAACTCGCCCGCCGCGAGGAACTCCGGTGCCAGCCGCGCTAGCGCCTCGGGCAGCGCCTGCCAGCTAAACAGCGCCAACTCGCCGGTGCCAAAGCGGAACGGCGATCCGTACAGGCTCACGCGGTACAGCACATCGGGCAACGCCACGAGCGCCGCGCCTAGCGCCAACGGGCCGATGAAAGCCAGCCGCTGCCGCCGGTCTTGCAACCCGACCCAGGCCGCGACCACCAGCCCCGGCCCGATGAGCACCTGCGTGTAGCGCACCGCATACGCCCCGCCCAGCGCTAGCCCCGCCGCCGCCCCCAGCAGCGCGACCCAGCCGAGCTTAAGGCCGCGCCGCGACTGCGCCCGCCGCACCGTTTCGAGCGTGAGCGCCACGGCCAGCGCGGTGAAGGCCAGCGCCGCGCCATCGGCCAGCGGCGCGGAGAGGCGCAGGAACATCTCCGCGCAGGTCGCCAGCGCGAACACCGCCGCCGCCCCGAAGGCGACCGGCAGTTTGCGCCAGCCAGCCGGGGCCAGCCGCGCCGCCAGCCATAGCGTGAGCAGCGCGCTCACCAGCGCCACGCCGACGTTGAAACTCAGCAAGGCCTCTTCGCCGCCCAACTGGTAGGCACCGGCCAGCAGCACCGAGAAGCCCGGCGGCCACACGGTGGGCGCTAGCCCCTCGGCATTCGGCAGCACATAACCCACGTGCGTCGCGGGCAGCGTGGGCAGCCCCAGCCGCGCCGCCAGCACCGCCAGCGGGAAGGCGTGCCGCGCTGTGCCGCGCTCGGCCAGGTCGACTGCCATCTGCACGTAGGCAAACGGATCGCTGCCGGTGACGCCGGCCGGGGCCAAGCGCCACAATTGCCAACTCCAGAGGCAGAGGGCCAACAATCCCGCCATCACTACCGCTAGGCGCGGAGCCTGCGCATGGCGCAGGCTCATCAGCCCCGCCCACGCCCCCGCGCATAAGAGCGCCGCCTCATAGCTCAAGCCCTCCGGCGCTTGCCGCCGCAGCCCGTAGACGATGAACAGCCGGACGACCGCCACGCCGTAGACACCGAACAGCGGCGCGAAAGCTTCGGCCCCGCGCCGTTGACCGCGCGGCCCGGGCACGAACAGCCCTAAGCCAAACAGCCCCCACGCCACCACCGGCCCCCACCACGGCCAGTGTGCCAGCCGCCCGACCCCAATCAGCGCCAACGCGTGCAGCCCCAGCCAGATGACGTTGGCCTGGCCCGTGTTGCCCCAAGGCAGGGGCGCGGCGTCACGCTCCAGGGCCAATACGCGCAGATGCGCCGCGACCACTGCCCACGCCCGCTGGATCACGCCTGCACCTGCCAGGTCTGCCACAGGCCGACGGTGTGGGCCACCATGCCCGGCCCGCCGCGCAGCAGTTCGCCCGCGTCCGGGTCGAACTCGGCCGGCGTCTGGTCCACGATTTGCTTGCGCACTGCGTACAGCAGGCGGCCGTAGTCGGCGTCCCGCGCCAGCAGATAGCGCCCCTCCGGCGTCTCCAGCAGCATGTACGCGCCGCGCCGTTCGCAGTCGCGCCGCACCGCCTCCCAATCAGCCACCCGCCGCACCACGCCGGCCGCCAGCCAGTCGAGCGGCACACGGGCGGCAAACGGCACGCCGTGCAGGTGCGCGTGCGGCACCTCCTGCCGCGCCCCGCCGTTTTCCAAGAAGCTGGCCGCGCCAAACACCTCCACCAAGAAGCGGCGCACCAGCGCCTGGGCCTCGTCCAACTCGGCGGCCCAGGCGGCGGGCGCGTGCATGTGGCTGGCGTAGTGGTCGTTGGTCACCAGCAGCACATGCCCGGCCGTGCGTGGAAACGCATCGGCCAGCACGCTGTAGTGCTCGCTCGTCCACAGCACCAGGGCCGGGTCGCGCACGCAGAAAGGACAAGGGGCTAGCATGGATTTTGGATGTCTGATTTTTGATTGCTGATTGTGTTATTCAGAGATTAGGGCATCGACGGGCTAATTCGACTGCAACATCCGACTTCGTTCTCCCCTAACCCCATTCGTGTAATTCGTGTAATTCGTGGCCAATGGTTTTCCGACCTACGGATACTCATAAAAACCGCGCTTCGTCTTGCGGCCCAGCAGCCCGGCCTCCACGCGCCGCTGCTGCAACGGGTGCGGCCGGTAGCGCGGCTCTTCAAAGTAGGCATGGTAGATCGACTGGGTCACGGCGAAGTTCACATCCAGCCCAATCAAATCCAATAGTTCGAACGGCCCCATCTTGAAGCCGACGGAGCGCAGCAGCGCGTCGATGGCGGCCGGGTCGGCGGCTTGCTCGCCGAGCAGCCGCAGCGCCTCGCCGTAGAACGGCCGCGCAATGCGGTTGACGATGAAGCCCGGCACATCCTGGCAGACCACCGGCGACTTTGCCAGCGCCCGCGCGAAGGCCACGCCCGCCGTCAGCGTCTCGGCCGAGGTGCGTTCGCCGCGCACCACCTCCACCAGCGCCATGAGGTGCGGCGGGTTGAAGAAGTGCAGCCCCAGAAATTGCGCCGGCCGGCTGACCGCGCCCGCCAGCCGCGTGATCGACAGCGACGAGGTGTTGCTGGCAATCAGCGCCTGCGGGCTGAGCACCGCCTCCAGCCGCTGGAACAGGTCGCGCTTGAGGGCTTCATCTTCCGGCACGGCCTCGATCACCAAGTCGGCCACAGCGCAGTCTTTGAGGCTGGCGGTGGGGTGCAGCCGCGCCAGCGCCGCGCCGGCGGCCTCGGGCGTGGTCTTGCCCAGGGCCACGCCCTTCTGGATCGACGCCCGCACCCGTTCGTAGCTGGCGCTGACGATCTCCGGCGTGAGGTCGTAAAGCACCGTCACCAGGCCGCGCAGCGCACACACCTGGGCAATGCCGCCGCCCATGGTGCCGGAGCCCAGCACTGCCACTGTGCGAATCGCGTGTGTGGTCGTCATGCGTCACCTCCCGGCAAGCGCCAGTCAATCTCCGCCCCGCCGCCGGCCCGCAGCGCCGCGTTGATCTGCGAAAACGGCCGGCTGCCAAAAAAGCCGTTGTGCGCCGAGAGCGGCGAGGGATGGGCCGACTCGATAAGCGTGTGCCGCGCCGCATCCAGCAGGGCGGCCTTCTTGCGGGCATAGCCGCCCCACAGCACAAACACCACCGGCTCCGGCCGCGCGGCCAGGGCGCGCAGCACGGCGTCGGTGAACTGCTCCCAGCCGCGGCCCTTGTGCGAATTGGCGGCGTGCGCCCGCACCGTGAGCACGGCGTTAAGCAGCAGCACACCCTGCGCCGCCCACGGCACGAGAAAACCAGTCTTGGGTATCTCTATGCCCAGATCGGCTTTCAATTCCTTAAATATGTTGCGCAGCGACGGCGGCGGTTTGACGCCCGGCCGCACCGAAAACGCCAGCCCGTGCGCCTGCCCGTCGTCGTGATAGGGGTCTTGCCCCAAGATCAGCACCCGCGTGTCGGCGTAGGCTGTCAATGCCAGCGCCGCGAATACCTCCGACTCAGCCGGGAAGACGGTGTGCGCGGCGCGCTCGGCGGCCACAAACTCCATCAGCGCCGGCCAATAGGGCTGCGTCGTCTCGGCCGCCAGTTGGTCGCGCCAGCCGGCGGGGATGGGAGGCGTCATACCGATCTACCTTTCAACGCGCCAAAACCATTGGCCACGAATTTCACTAATTACACGAATTGGGTTAGGAAAGCACCAGTCTATGTGGCAGTGGCGTGTCCGGTATCCGTTGGCCTTGCGCCATCCCAACCGCATCCGCTACATCCGTTCGGGCGAAGCGCCACACCTGCCCACACCGCCAGGTGCTGGGTCCGCTGCCACGCTACTCGCCCCTGAACGCCGGCGGGCGCTTCTCCAAAAATGCCGCCACGCCCTCCTGGTGGTCGGCGGTGCGCCCGGCGATCTCTTGCAACTGCGCTTCGTAGGCCAGCGCCTCGTCAATCGTCAACTGGTAGGCGCGGTTCATGGCGCGCTTGGTCAGGCCCAGCGCCTTCGTCGGGGCGGCGGCCAGCTTCACCGCAATCTCACGCACGCTGGCCGCCAACTGCTCGGCCGGGTAGACGCCGTTGACCAGCCCCCACGCCAGCGCCTGCGCCGCCGGCAGCGGGACGTTGGTGGCGGCCAGCTCATACGCGCGGGCATAGCCGATGAGGCGCGGCAGGAAGAAACTGGTGCCTGAGTCCGGCGCAAGGCCGATGCCGCTGAAGGCCATGCGGACCTTCGCGCCCTCGGCCGCGTAGCGCAGGTCGCAGGCCAGCGCCAGGCCCAGCCCCGCGCCCGCCGCCGCGCCGTTGATCTGCCCGAGCACCGGCTTCTCCAGCGCCCGCAGCCGCGCGATGATGGGGTTGTAGGTGTGCGTCAGATGCTCTTGAAAAGACACGGCCTTTTCCCGCGCCCGCAGCGCCCCCAAATCTTGCCCGGCGCAGAAGCCCTTGCCCGCGCCCGTGAGCACCAGGCAGCGCACCGCCGCGTCGCGCTCGGCCGCCTTCAGCGCCTCCAGCACCTCCCGCGCCATGTCATCGTTGAAGGC
>JAYUUW010000477.1:0-1788 GCA_043754665.1 Anaerolineales bacterium
TTTCGGCCAGGATGGCGGCCACGCCGCTGTTGCTATAGCCGGGGTGGGTGTGGCCGAACTTGAAGCTGCCCCACTCGGGGTAGCCGTAGCCAGCCCAGCCCTCGGGGGAGGTGGCCAACGCGGCGATGTCGGCCCAGCCTAGCGGCGTGTTGGGCCAGCCTAAGGCCTCGGCCATCGGCTGCCACATGGCCACCACCACCGGACTGAGCACCAGGTCCTTAGGGCTGCCGGTCACCAGGTCGTCGGCGTGGGCTTGCCGCTATTCGGCGTTCGCCACCGGCACGTAGATCGATGAGGCCGGGCTCCACACGGTCGGCTGGATGGTTCCGGCGATGATGGCGTTGACGGACTCAATCGAGCCCATGGCCGTGATCTGCACTTCAATCCGGTCGCCATCGGCCGTCTCGTGACCGGCCTCGTTGTAGGCCGCCACCAGCGGTTCTAGCCAGGCGCGTTTCTCCGAGCCATACAGGATCGTGACCACCACGGTCCGGCCCAGCAGTTGCGCCGGGAAGGTGCAACCGGCCAGGGCCAGCATCAAGGCCAGCCAGACCGATAGGCTTTGGAAGACTCGTTTACTCATCACCACGCCTCCTAGCGCCGGGGCACGGCCCGTGACCAGAAATCTAATAGGGTATTCAACACCCCACCCGGCGGGACTTCCACCAGGGGGGGCAAATCGGTTTGCAGCCCGTTCGCGCCAAAGCGCGCAAAGGGGCTGCCGGGTTGGTCGAGCGGCACGCTGGGGTTCACCGGCCGGAAACCGTATTTCAGCAGGGCGAGTTCTTGGGCCGGCTGATCGGTCAGGTAGTCAATAAACAGCCGCGCCGCCTCGGCCTGCTCGGGCGTCACCCACTCGGCGTTGAGCACGCAAAACGGGTGATCGCTCATCACCGTCGCCGGCGGATAGTACAGACGCAGTTCGCCGTAGCGGCCGAGGGCGTTGTCGGCTTGCTCGATGGCCGTCGCCTCATACACCGCCACAATGTCATAGCGGCTGGGGCCATAGGCCACCATATCGCGCATGTAGGTGCCAGTGCTCTCGCCAAACTCGCTGATCGTGCCTTCCAGTTCGATGAACCATTGCTGGTAGCCGGCGTCTGACAAGATGGCGCTAGCGTCTAGCCCGCTGGTTTGGTCGAAGTAGCTGTATGACAGCAGCAAGATGGTCATGAAGCCGCTGTTCGACCGCAGCGGGTCGGTGTGGCCGAATTTCACGTAGCCCCACTCTGGGTGACCAAACCGATCCCAGCCTTCGGGGTCCACCAAGGCATCGTGCAGCCGCTGCCAAATGTCGGGGCCGGGGGCGTCGCCCCACAACGCCTCGGCTCGTTCGTGCCAGGCCACCAGCACTAACGGCGTGTTCAGCACCGGGCGGCAGTTGGCCGTGTCGGCTGGGTTAACCAGTGACGCGCCAAAGCGGGTGGTCGACAGGTCTTGCAGGATGGAGATTTGCAGCGAGCTGGCTGGGCTGATCAGGGTGGGCTGAGCCGAGCCATCGAGCACCGCCAGGTACATTTCGCGCGAGCCCATGGCGCTGACCTGAATTTCCACTGGCCGGCCGGCGACCGTTGGCCCGCTGCGCTCGAACGCGGTAATGGCTTCGGTGAGCCAGGCTTCTTTTTCAGTGGAATAGAGCAGTGAGACGACGATGGGGGCCGGCGGCGGGAGGATGAGTTCGCGCAGGGGCGCATAGGCCAGGCCGCGGAAGACGGGAGAGATGAGCGCCGCCCCGAACACGCCGAGCGCCGCCAGGCCATAGACAATGAACAGAAACCAGTTGAGACG
>JAYUUW010000478.1:0-5480 GCA_043754665.1 Anaerolineales bacterium
TTGAGCGAGGCGTTCACGATAATCGGCGCCAGCGAGTTGGGGATCATGTGCTGGAAGATGATTTGCAGGTCAGAGGCCCCCAGCGAGCGCGCCGCCTCCACAAAGGTCTGGTCCTTCAGCGCCAAGATCGCTCCGCGCATCAGGCGCGCATCGTTCAGCCAGCCCAGCCCCGCCAACACCAGGATGATGATCACCGCCTGCCGCGCATCGCGCGTGGTCAGCAGCATGATCTTGCCCATGAAGTTCAGCACCGGCTCCGGGATCGGGATGGCCTCCTCGTTGCGTAATAACATGGCCGAGATCACCAGCAGCAGCGGCAGCGCCGGGATCGTCGCCAGAAACTCCACCGCCCGCATCAGCACGCTGTCGATCCAGCCGCCGTAGTAGCCGGCATAGGTGCCCACCACCATGCCCAGCAACAGCGCAATCAGCGTCGAGGTCAGCGCCACCGTCAGCGAAATGCGCCCGGCATACACCAGCCGCGTGAACGTGTCGCGGCCGATGTTGTCGGTGCCCAGCAGGTGCACCTTGCCAGTGGCCTCATCCACCGTGCCGGGGGCCAGCAAAAAGTCGCCCACCGCCAGCGCGCTCGGCTCGAAGGCCGTCAGTTGGCGCGCGAACAGCGAGGTCAGAAACAGCGCCGCCATCACAAAGATCGAGATCATCGCCAGACGGTGGCGGCGGAAGCGGCGCAGCACCACCCGCGCCGGGCTTTCGCTGACGGTCGGGCGCGGCTCAGCGCCGAGGGCGGCAACGTGGGTCGTGACAGTCACGGCGGGCCTCCTCAGCCGAACCGAATGCGCGGATCAATGACGGTGTACAACAGGTCGCTCACCAGCGTCGCCACCACCGTCAGCGTGGCGGTGATAAACAGCAGCGCCATCGCCACCGGGTAGTCCGAATCGCCCAGCGCCAGCAGGAACAGCCGCCCCATGCCCGGCCACGAGAAGATCGACTCGGTGATGACCGCGCCGCCGAACAGCCCCGGCAGCGCAAACACAAACACGGTGATGAACGGAATCAGCGCATTCCGCAGCGCGTGCCGGGCAATGACCATCCGTTCCACCAGCCCCTTGGCGCGCGCCGTGCGCACATAGTCTTGCCGCAGCACTTCGAGCATGCTGGCCCGCACAAAGCGGCTAAAGCCCGACACCCCGGCGATGGTGAGCACCGCCACCGGCAAGATCAAGTGCAGCCCCACATCCAGCGCCGACCCAGGCTGCACCAGCCCCAGCCCCGGCACCAGGTATTCGCGCACCGCCTCCGAACTGCCTGGCGGCAGATAGGGCAGGCCCGCGCTCTGCGGCAAGATCGAGAACAGCAGAATGAAGGCGATGCCGAAGAAAAACGTGGGCATGGCCGCGCCTAAGAACGCCAGTGTCGTAAACAGATAGTCGAAGCGCGAGTATTGGTTGGCCGCCGAGTACACCCCCAGCGGGATCGCCAGCACCAGCGCCAGCACCGTGGCCAGCCCGGTCAGCTCCAGCGTTTTGTACAAGCGGCTGCCGATCAGGTCGCCCACCGGCCGGTCGCGCAGCAGCTTCCACGACAGCCCAAAGTCGCCGAACAGCACGCCCCGGCTGGTGCGCCGCCCCACCAGGTCGGCCAGATGCACCACCTGCGAGCAGCCAACCACCTCGGTATGAAAGCTGCCATCCTCTTCCCGCACCGAGGCCTCCAGCGTCTGGCGGCAGCCCACCACCAGATCGCCGCCCACGGTCTGCCCGCCGATCTCCAGCGGGCCGCGCGGCTGGCCGATCAGCCAGCGTCCAAAGCGCACCGGCAGATACAGGTCCAGCTCAAAGTACGCCCGGATGCGGGCCACGTCTTCCGCTGTGATGCGAAAGCGCGGGTTCTGCGCCAGTTCGCGCAGCCCGCTCAGCGGCCCGCCGGGGGTCAGGTTCAGCAGCGCATATGAAGCGGTGGCCGACAGCAGCACCACCACCAGCATTTGCACCAGACGACGCAGCAAGTATCCAGTCATGGGCAGCCTCGCAATAGCCGGTCGGCGCTGACGCGCGCCAAGATGAGACCAGGGTAGAGGCAGCGCGACGCGGCGCCACCTCTACCCTGTGCACCCACGCGGTTCCCCCCACTCGGCCAGGACCGCGAAAATGCCATGCGTGTTCTGTCCCAGGCAGGCCTAGGGCAAGAACAGGTTGTAGTCGATGTGCTCCCAGCTCGCCGACGGATCAATGATGACCTTGATCGCGCCGCCGGCTTCGGCATCGCGCAGCGCTTCCGACACGCCCACCAGCGTGGTGAAGTCCAGAATGTCCACCTGCCCGCCGATCAACTGCGCCTCGGCGTTCTCCGGCGTGATGAAGGCGATGATCAGGTTCTTGGTCTTCGGCTCGCCCGCGAAGTAGAACGGGTTGGCCTCAAAGACCATCTTCTCGCCGCGTACCCACTCCTTCAGCACGTACGGGCCCACGCCGATCGGGTTCTCGGCGATTTCAGGCAGCGTCGTCCACTCGCTCGGCGGCACATCAGCCAGCAGCCGCCCGTCCGACAGCACGCGGTGCGCCGGGTAGATGTCCGGCAGGGTCGAGGCGTCGAAGGCCAAGAAGTACAGCGGCGCTTGCGACCCCGGCAGCGTGGTCACGATGTAGCCGCGGTCGTTGAACTCCAGGTTCTTGATCAGATCGCAGCTCACGTAGCTGGTCGCGCCCGACTCGGGGTCGCAGTCGACCTTCAGCTTGAGCTCGTAGTCCGCCTGCGTCACCGGCACGCCGTCCGACCAGGTCAGCCCTTCGATGAACTGGATGGTGGTAACCAACTGCTTCATGGTCACTGGGCTGCCGTCGAATGCCATCACTTCGCCGGCCGCGTTCAGCACCGAGATGCCGTCGCCCCACTCGTGGATGTTGCCGTTCACATCCACCACCTGCTCACCCGGCTGCACGTCCACCTCCTCATTGGTGGTCAGGTCGTTCTCAATCGTGCCCAGCGGGCTTTGCAGCAGCGGCTGGAAGTCGTAGTTCAGGCTGGTGTAGGCCAGGCCCTGGATCAGCGAATTCGCCAGCACCGCCACCTGCGCGCTCTCCACCAGCGTGAACAGCGAGGCCGGCTCCTGCGTGAAGCCGTAGACGATGGTGTCTTTGCCGGGAATCTCCCACTCATTGACGTTGTAGGTCACGAAGGCCTGGCCGGGCGCGGGCGCGAAGCCCTCCAGCCCGGTGGCAATGGCGTAGGTGTTGGTGCGGTTGAAGAGCGGCAGGCTCACCATGTCTTTGGTGAACTCGGCCTGGAAGGCGGTGTAAGCCGCCACGCGCTCATCCTTAATCAGCGTGTTGTTGGCGTTCTTAATGGCGTTGCTGGCGGTCTCATTGCACCAGCCCATGTAGTTCTGGCCCACCCAGCCCGTTTCGGGGAACGGAATCTGGTCGCAGGCGTACAGGCTCACGCCGCTCGGGTCGGCCTGGCCCACCCAGCCCCACGCGCCCACTTCAAAGTCGCGGCGCGAATTGCCGGTGGTGTCGCCGAACCACCAACTGGCCGGCACATGCAGCCGCACCACGTGCACGCCGCAGGCCGCCATCTGCTGCTCCCACACCGCGCCCCACGTCTGCCGGAAGGCGGCATCGGTCGTGGTCATCTTGAAGGCCAGCTCGTCGCCGGCCGCGTTGGTGCGGAACTCCGCGTCTTCCAGCAGGGTCCAGCCCGCCTCGTCCAGCAGCGTCGCGCCTTGCGCCGGGTCGAACGGGTAAATGGTGATGTTCTCATCGCCGGCATAGGCCCAGTGGTCGCGCGGGATGTTGGTGTTCATGACCAGGGCCGAGCGCTGCTCATCCGAGAGCAGCGGATACACCGCGGCCAGCAGTTCTTCTTTGTTGGTGCAGTAGGCAATCGCCTGGCGCACGCGCAGGTCGGTGAAGATGGGATGCGGGCGCGAGAACGAACCGGCTTGCACTTCCACCGGCACTTCGACCACCTGCGTTTGGTTGACAATCTGCGTCTGCACCACCGCCGGCTGGGTCTCTTTGACCACCACTGTGACCGGCACCGGCACTTCCACCGACGTTGGGCCTTGGCACGCGGCCAGGGCCAGGCCTGCCGCAATCAGCAGGCTAATCGCACGAAACGAGCGTTGGCGCATAGTCTCCTCCTCTGGAGCACAGCTTGAGCACGTTAAGATTTGGGGGTGGGGGGTAGGAGCCGGCGATAGCACCTCCTGGCTGGCGGCCCCGCCTCTGCGCGGAGCCGGTGGGTTGACGTTCTCACGCGCCGGTCAAGGCCGAGCGCATGCGAAACACAAGCGAGGTGGGGCGGGGTGTGCCAGCACCCCGCCCCAAAGGAGGGGAGTCATGCGGGACCGGCCTGAGGTCTCGCCGGCAGCGTGCCTGCGGGGCCGTGCTGTTCGCAGACATCCTGGCGCCGAAATCGCAAACTGGTCACGCCCCTCCCCGGCGCGCCTAGATACGCGCCTGATGGAAGCACCTTAACAGTTTGCTTGGGGGGGAAGCACCCCCGCTTTAGGGGGTCTTGCCGGAGGGGGTCTCAGGGGACAGAAGGGACTCGGGAGAAGTGCAAAGGCGTGGGCCGCGCATGCCCTCACCCAACCATAGGCACTCGTGCAAGGCTTTTAAATAGCACGGAGGCCGAGGGTAACCCTCGACCTCCGTGCTGCGTTTGTTCTCGTTGGCCCCTGCCCTTCCCCCGAGTCCCTTGGGTCCCCCGAGTCCCCGGCCTTACCCTACCCCACCAGCCCCAGCTCCCGCGCCGCCAGCGCCGCCTGCGTCCGGCTGTGCACCGCCAGCTTGCTGTAGATATTCTTCACATGCCACTGGATCGTGCTCGGCGCCACCACCAGCGCGTCGGCGATGTCGTGGTTCGACAGCCCCGCCGCAATCAGCCGCAGCACCGAGCACTCGCGGTCGCTGAGCGGCTCGGCCGGCAGCAGGCTGTCCAGCCCTCGGCTCACCGCGCGCAGCGGCTTGGTCGGCGCTGTCGTCGACACCGCCCGCGCTTCACCGCCGCGGGCCGTCTCCAAACACGCCCGCCGCAAGCGCTCGGCGTAGACCCGCTGCTCCCCGCGCACCGCCGCCAGCAGCGCCGCCATTGGCTCGCCCTCGTCCGCGAACACGCGCACAAAGCCCTCCGGCTCGGCCAGCGCCAGCGCCCGCTGCACCGCGGCCTGGGCCGCGGCCGGCTGGCCCTGCGCCTGGAACACCAGCGCCTGCACCGCCGCGATCTCAATCACGCGCCCAGCGCGGCCGGCCGCCTCGGCGGCAGCCAGCAAGCGCCGCAGCAGCCCTTCGGCCTCGCGCAAACGGCCCTCCGCCAGCAGCACCCGCGCCAGCGTCAGATGACCGTACTCCTGCAAGAAGCCCGGCGGGTCATCGGCCCGCAGCCCGCTGGCCGCCGCCCAATCCGCCGCCGCGCGCCGGTCGCCCTGCGCCAGGCAAATGCGGGCGCGCCAGGCCGCCAGCAGCGACAAATCGTTGTTGGTGCTGCTGCGGCGCGCCACCTGCTCGGCC
>JAYUUW010000479.1:0-3345 GCA_043754665.1 Anaerolineales bacterium
GGCCAGTTCCTGCGCCGCACCAGCCTGGATGAGCTGCCGCAGTTGTGGAACATCGTGCGCGGCGAGATGAGCATCGTCGGCCCGCGGCCGACCTCCTTCTCGGCCAAGACGTATGCGCTCTGGCACACCGAACGGCTCGACGTGCTGCCCGGCCTGACCGGGCTGTGGCAGGTGTTGGGGCGCGGCAACACCGAACTCAACGAGCGCGCCCGCCTCGACATCGCTTACATCGAGAAGCGCTGCCTGTGGCTGGATTTTCAGATTCTGATCCGCACGGTGGGGGCGGTGCTCACGCAGCGCGGCGCGCACTAAGCGCGCCCGCCCACCCGCCACCATTGTTTGGGAGAGTGACTGATGGAATTGCGCCTGTACATTCGCATGCTGCAACGTAGTTGGTGGCTGGTGATTCTCACAGCCTTGGCGGCGCTCAGCGCCATGCTGGCGTCGTTGTATGTCGCCACACCCCAATACCGCGCCACCACGCGCCTACTCGTCGTGCCCAACGCCTCGCTGACCGAAAGCCGCGATGTGGTGGACAGCCTCGACACGCTCGACCGCCGCTCGGTGGTCAGCACCTATGCCGAGGTCTTGCAGAGCGAGCGCATCTACTCGGAGCTGCTGACCACCCTGGGCGTGGCGCCGGCCGACCTACGCGACTATGCCCGCACCGCCGTGGTGCTGCCCGATGCCTCGGTGCTGGAGTTGGTGGTCACCGGGCCCAACCCGGAAGTGGCGGCCCTGCTGGCCAATGCGCTGGCGCGGTCAGGCATTGAGTTCGCCAAGGCGCTCAACTCGGTCTTCGACATGAACGTGCTCGACCCGGCCACCGCGCCCCTGGAGCCGTATCGCCCGCAGCCGCTGCAAGACGCCAGCCTGGCCCTGGGCCTGGGGCTGCTGGCCGGCAGCGTGCTGGCCATCGTGCGCGAGCAGCTGCGCATCCCGCTGGAGGCCCTGCGCCGGCGCTTCATCTTCGACACCACCTCATCGGCCTACACTCGCCGGCACTTCGAGCGGCGGCTGGAAGAGGCCGTGGGCCGGGCGCGCCCCGGCGGCCTGTCGCTCGGCCTGGTGCGCCTGGAAGGGCTGCGCGATGTGATTGACACGCTCCCACCCCTGGTGCTGCAGCGCGTGCTCAACCACGTGACCCGCACCCTCGGCAACGAGCTGCGCGGCAACGACCTGGTCGGCCGCTGGGACGGCATTACCTTCTCCGTGCTGCTGCCCTCCACCCCCAGCCCCGCCGCCCTGCGCACGCTGGAGCGCATTCAGCGCGTGCTGGCCGAGCCGGTGCAGTTGGCCGAAGACCGCGAGACGCTCAGCCTGGTGCCGCTGGTGGGTGTGGCAGCGGCCGAAGGCGGCGGCTCGGCCCGCCACCTCATTCAACAATCCGAAGCCGCCCTGGAAACGGCCCGGCAGCAAGCCGATATCGCCCGCCAGCCCTCGACCAGCGGCGCGGCCTAAGCTCAGCTCAGCCCCGGAACGCCCGCCCATGGTCACCCCTGCTTCTCCGGCCGCGCGGCCGCCGGCGCCTCGTGCGCCCAGCACCCGGCCGCCCGACTCACCCTGGCTGGCGGCGCTGTTCGTCGGGTTGGCCCTCGCCAGCGGGCTGGGCATCGCCGCCCTGATCATGGGGCTGGCCGGGTCGGTCTTTTGGATCGTCCTGCTCGTCACCGGCGCGGCCGTGGCCGGGCTGACCGTGCTGCGGCCCGAGTACGGCCTGATCTTTCTGATCCTCATCGCCTACACCCAGTTCTCGCGCGTCATCAGCGCCGACTTCGGCACACCCCCGGTGCTGCGCCCGTTTGCGGTGTTCCTGCTAGGCGTCGTGGTCGTGCGCTGGATTGTGCTGGGCCGCCGCCCCATCGGTTGGGAAGGCTCAGCGCTGCTGCTGGCCTGCTATGGCCTGGTGGGGGCGGCGTCGGGGCTCTATGCCACCGACGCTGCCCGCGCCCAGGCCGCCGCGCTCGACTACGCCAAAGACCTGGCGATGATCTTCGCCATGCTGATCCTGGTGCAGCGCGTAGATCAGTTTCGCGGCATCGTCTGGGCGCTGCTGCTCGCCGGGGTGGGCATGGCGGGCATCAGCGTCTTCCAAACGCTGACCCAGACCTATGCCAACACCTACCTGGGCTTTGGCGGCATCGCCACCGAAGAGGCCGGCAACGTCATCGCCCGCTACCGGGTCACCGGGCCGTTCGCCAACCCCAACGCCTACGCCCAGGTGCTGGTCGTGCTCATCCCGCTGGCGGTGGACCGGCTGCGCGTTGCCCGCGAGCGCTGGGCCGCCGCCTTCAGCCTGCTGCTCATCCTGCTGGCCATCGTCTTCACCTATTCGCGCGGCGGCTTGCTGGCCGCCGCCACGGTGTCGGGCCTGGTGCTCCTGCAGCGCCAGCCGCGGCTCTCGGGCTTGCTGCTGATCGCCGGCGTGGCCGCGCTGCTGCTGCAAACGCTGCCCGCCAATTACCTCGACCGCGTGACCACCCTCACAGAGTTGTGGCCGAGCAACCCACGCGACCTGATCGTGGACCCCTCGTTTCGCGGCCGCGTGAGCGAGACCGAGGTGGCCTGGCGCGTCTTCAATGACCATCCGCTGTTGGGCGTCGGCCTCAACAACTATCCGGTGTACTACCAGGCCTATTCGTCCGACATCGGCTTCGACCCCCGGCGCGAGGAGCGCTCGCCGGCCAGCCTCTACCTGCAAGTGCTGGCCGAGCAAGGCCTTGTCGGCATCACCTTCTTCCTGCTGCTGCTGGGCTTCACCTTCCGCGAACTGGGGCGCGGCGTGCGCGCCTTGCAGGCCGCCGGGCAGACGACCGCGGCGGGCTTGCTCATCGCCTTCCGCCTGGGGCTCTTCGGCTACCTGGTGTTAGGGCTTTTCAAGAACAACGCCTACGCCACGACCTTCTGGCTGCTCATGGCGCTGGCGCTGGCCATGGCCGGGGCGGCGCTGCGCCATGCGGCGGCCCCGGCCGAGGCCAAGCCCACGCCCGAGGCCAGGGCCTGACGTGCCGCCCGTGAAGCAGGCCGCGCTCGACCACGCCGCCCACCGGCCGGCCGCGCCCGTAGCCGAGCAGCTGCACCAACTCCTCCGCGCGCAGGTCAGCGAGTGGTATGGGCCAGGCGCGCAGCTGCCCAGCGCCGCCACCGCGCCCGTGCGGCGGCGGCAATCGTTTCAATGGCGCTATGCCGTGCAACTGCCCGATGGCTCCACCCGGCGGCTCGTCGTCAAGGTGCCGCGCCCGCTCGATGGCGCGGAGCCGCTGGCGCAGGTGGTGACCGAGCCGGCGCTGCACACCGCCGCCCAGGGTGAGTTTGCGGCCCTGCGGCTGGCGGCCGAGTGCCCCG
>JAYUUW010000480.1:0-5494 GCA_043754665.1 Anaerolineales bacterium
CTCGTACCAGAAGCCGATGAGCAGGTACGAGCACAGACCCACGCCTTCCCAGCCGACGAACATGGTCAGGTAGCTGTTGCCGCTCACCAGCACCAGCATCGCGGCCAAGAACAGGTTGAGGTAGACGAAGAAGCGGGTAAAGCGGCCCGGATCGCCGTTGACGCGCACATCTTCGTGCATGTAGCCGATGGCGTAGATGTGGATGAGCGTGCCGACGCCGGTGATGACCAGCATCATGGTGACCGAGAGCGTGTCGACCTGGAAGGCCCACGGCACATGCAGCGTGCCGATGTCGAGCCAGTCGGCCAGCGACACCACCTGGGCCACGTAGTCGACCGCGCGCAGGCTCACCAGTTGCAGCACGGCGATGACGAACGACAGCGCGGCGGCGATAGAGCCAATGGCGCCCGACCAGCGCTCGCCCAGGGTCTTGCCGAACAGGATGTTGAGCAGCAGCCCGACCACCGGGAAGACGACGATGAGCGGGATGAGGCCGAAGAACGTGCCGCCCCCGCCGCCATGCTCGCCGTCTTGCGCGAGGGGGGCGGCCCAACTGACGGTGGGCACGGCCAAAAGCACGGCGGCGAGCAGCAGGCCGCTCACCCCAACAAGGCTAGGGCGGGACGGCAGCAGCGGGCGAAGTCGGCGGAGGTGATCAGGCATCACTCGAAGTCCCTTGATATGCGAAAGCACAGCGGCCGGGCGTTAGCCCTGGAGCTGGTGAATGTCGTCGACGTTGATGCTGTTCTTGGTGCGGAAGATCGTGACGATCAGCGCCAGACCCACGGCCACCTCGGCGGCGGCCACGGTCATGACGAAGAAGACGAAAATCTGCCCGTCGAGCTTGGCGAACTCGCGCGCAAAGGCCACAAAGGCCAGGTTGGCGGCGTTGAGCATCAACTCCACCGACATGAAGATGATGATGGCGTTGCGGCGGGTGAGCACGCCCAGCACGCCCAGCGTGAACAGGATGGCCGAGAGCGCCACGTAGTACAGGGTAGGGATTGCGTTCGCAGCTTCCATCAGACGACTCCTGGGCCGGCGCTAAGGCTGCGGCTCGGCCGACTTGGCGGCCGGCGGCGTGGCGGGCGTGGCGGCGGCCGCCCCAATGGCGGAGGTGGCGCCGGGGTTCGACACCCGGTTGCCAATGCCCCGGCCCTTGCTGTCGCGCGTGAGCACCACCGCGCCGATCATGGCTACCAGCAGCAGGAACGAGGTCAACTCGAACGGCAGCAGGTAGTCTTGGAAGAGCTTGGCCCCGATGGAGGCCGGGTCGCCGTAATCGACGCCGACCGCCACAACGGCCTCGAGCGGGCCGGCGCGCATGAAGACCACATAGCCCAGCGCGCCGATGAACAGCACCGCCATGACCAGCGCCAGGCCGGTTTGCCAGGGCAGCACCGTGCTGTCGCGCCGCAGCATTTCGGCGCCGAGCAGCATGATGACGAACAAGAACAGCACCATGATGGCGCCGGCGTAGACCGTGATCTGCACCATGGCGATGAAGGGCGCGGCCAGCATCAGGAAGAAGACTGACACGACCGCGAAGTTCAGCACCAGGAACAGGGCCGAGTGGACGGCGTTGCGGCTGAAGAGCATGCCGATGGCCGCGCCGATGGACACGGCCGCCAACACGAAGAACACGACGAGCTCAGGAGTAATGGTCATGGGTTATGTCGTCAGCGCGCGGCGGCTGCCCTACTCCGGGTCCTTCATATCCGGGATGGCCCGGTCGAACTGGCGCGGGGCCACCTGCTGCGGCGTGGGCTGGCCGCCGGCCGGCACCGGCACAATCAGCATGTCTTTGGTGTAGATAGACGAGTCGCGGTCGGTGAAGGCCAGTTCGTACTGGCTTTCGAGCACAATCGCCTCGGTCGGGCAGGCGTCTTCGCAGTAGCCGCAGAAGATGCAGCGCAGCATGTTGATCTCGTAGGTGCTGGCGTAGCGCTCACCGGGCGAGAAGCGGCTGGCGTCGGTGTTCTCGGCCGCCTCGACAAAGATGGCGTCGGCCGGGCAGGCGGCGGCGCACAGCGCGCAGCCGATGCACTTTTCCAGCCCGTTGTCGTAGCGCTTGAGCTCGTGGCGGCCCTTGAAGCGGTTGGAGACCGGCCGCTTGACGTCCGGGTATTCGACCGTGACCGGCTCCTCGAACATCTGCTTGACCGTGACGGCGAAGCCCTTGATGAGTTCAACTAACATGGTGGATTAGCCTCCGCCTAGGTTCGGCAGCGCCTGGCGCGCGGCGGCGGCGCGGGCCTTGCGGATGTTGGCCTGCGCGGCGCGGCGGCGCAGGTAGCCGGCCACAATCAGCACCCCAATGACGGTCAGCACACTGACCACGATGATGAGCAGGGTGGTGTCGATGAGCGCGGCGGCCGTGACGAGAATGTTGGCCAGCGACAGCGGCAGCAGCACCTTCCAGCCCAGCGCCATCAGGCGGTCGTAGCGCAGGCGCGGGTGGGTCGAGCGCAGCCAGATCATGAAAAACAACGACAGGATGACCTTACCCCAGAAGTAGGCCAGGCCCAGCAGCGGCACTTGCTCGGCGAAGGGGCCGGACCAGCCGCCCAGGAACAGGGTGGCGAAGATGGCGCTGACGCCGATCATCTTGATGTATTCGGCCATGAAGAACAGCGAGAACTTCATGCCGGAATATTCGGTGTGGTAGCCGGCGGTCAACTCCTGCTCGGCTTCGGGCATGTCGAACGGGGCGCGGTTGACCTCGGCCAGGGCGGCGATGTAGAAAATGATGGCCGCCACCGGCTGGACGACGATGAACCAGACCGTCCGCTGCTGTTCGGCGATGATGTCGTTCATGCTCATCGACTGGGCCAGCATGAGCGGGCCGACGATGGACAAGCCCAGCGCCAGCTCGTAGCTGACCATTTGGGCCGAGGAGCGAATGCCGCCCAGCATGGCGTACTTGTTGTCGGACGCCCAGCCGGCCAGCACGATGCCGTAGACGGCGATGGAGGCCACCGACAGGATGTAGAGCATGCCCACGTTCAGGTCGGCGAAGCCCAGGCCGGTTTGAATGGTGAAGTAGTGGCCGCCGAGGGTCTGGTTGATGATCGGCAGCGTCACCGAGCAGCACTCAATGGCCGCCGTTGGCCCCCACGGCACCACGGCCAGGATGATGAAGGCCGGGATGACGGTGATGATGGGCGCGAGCACGAAGATGATCTTGTCGGCGCCGCCGGGGATCAACTCTTCTTTGAAGATCAGCTTGAGGCCGTCGGCGGCGGGCTGCAAGATGCCCCACGGCCCGGCGCGGTTGGGGCCGATGCGGGTCTGGAACAGCGCGGCCACTTTGCGCTCGGCAAAGGTCATGTAGGCAAAGCCGGTCAGCAGCACAAACAGAATGATGACCGACTTGATCGCGGCCTCGATGACGACCGCCCAGAAGGGAGAAATAACCATCGCGCCTTAGCCTTTCTGGATCGTCGCGGACGCGGCGGCGGCGGGCACAGCCGGGCCTAGATCGGCGGGCATGAGGGCCACGCCCTCGGGGGCGCGCCCCCCCACGCGGGCGGCCACGGTGGCCGTGGTACCGTTGACGGCCACCACCACCGCGTCGCCGTCTTGAATCTTCAGGCGCACGGCGTCGGCGGTGTTCAAGTCCACGTAGGGCAGCGGCACGTGCGGGTGCATCAGCAGCGAGCGCCGGAACGTGGTGCCCCGGTCGTACAGCACGGTGGTGGGCACCAGCGTTAAGCCGTTGCCTTCCACGGGTGCCGGGGCGTCCGCTGAGGCGGCGGTCACACTGCCGCCGCGCTCGGCGATGGTGGGCACCTGGATACCCAGGCCCTGCTTGTTCTCGTAGGAGGTGCCGCCGTAGTACAGGTCGCGCCCGCCCACATCGGGCCACTGCGGCGTGACTTCGGCCAGCGCCGGGTAGCTGACGGCGGCGTAAGCCGGCACGGCCGCGGCGATGGCGCGCATGATCGGGGCGGCGAAGGCTGGAAGGGTCACGCCCACCCGCGCGCCGATGTCAGAGACGATTTGGTAATCGGGCTTGCCCTTGACGGTGACGGCCGGGTAGAAGCGCTGCACGCGGCGCTCGCCGTTGGTGTAGGTGCCTTCGCGCTCGGCCCAACTGGCGGCCGGCAGCACCACATCGGCGGCGTCGGCAGTGGCGGTGCGGAAGAGTTCCTGCACGACCACGAAGCCGGCGGCGCGCAGTTCGGCGGCGGTGAGCACGCCGTCGCCCACCGGGTCGGCGCCCATAATGTACGTGGCCTTGACACCGTCGCGCGGCAGCCCGCCCGCCACGGGCCGCAGGCCCATATCCCAGGCGCCCATGGTGTTGCTGTGGGGCCAGACGCCGATCAGGCCGTTGTTGGCGCGGCCGTAGTGGTTGGTGGCAATGAGCAGGTTGGCGCAGGCTTGCGCCAGGGCGGTCGAGCCGGCCAGGTCGAGCCCCTCATGGCCGAACAGGATGACGGCGTTCTCGGTGCGGGCGAAGGCGTCAGCCGCTTCGCTGGAGCCGGTGACCAGCATGCCCAGCGCGGTGGCGACTTCGTGGCCGTAGCTGTAGCGAACTTTGTAGGCCGCGTGGCGGTCGGTCTTGGTGGCGCGGCCGTTGGCGACGATGAGCGTCGCGCCGCGCTCGGCGGCCTGCTTCACGCGCAGCCACCACACGGGGGCTTCTTCTTCCAGGTCAGAGGCGATGACCAGGATGGCCGTGCCTTTGCCCATGGTGCTGAAGTTGGTGCCGACGCCCACGCCGACTTCCTGCACCTGCTCGCCGCCGCCCATGCGGCTGTTGAGCACGGCGCGCCCGCCCAGGCCGGTGACGACCTGGCGGAAGCTGAACAGGTCTTCGTTGGAGAGCTTGTCGCCCGCCAGGCCTACCAGGCCCGCGCCGGCCGCCTTGAGCTTCTCGCCCACCAGCTTCAGGGCTTCGTCCCAGGTGGCGGCTTTGAGTTCGCCGCCATTTTGGCGGATGAGCGGGGTGGTCAGCCGGTCGGGGCTGGCCGAGAAGTGGTGGCCGAAGCGGCCCTTATCGCACAGCCAGATTTCGTTGACCTGCTCGTTCTGGCGCGGCATGACGCGCTTGACGACGGTTTGGCCGCCGGTGCTGGCCTCGCGCCGGGTGTTGAGGGTGGTGTTGCAGCCCACCGGGCACTCGGTGCAAATGGAAGCGGCGTTGTTCATTTCCCAGGGGCGGGCGCCAAAGCGGAAGTCGGCCGTGGTCAGCGCGCCCACCGGGCAAATATCGGTGGTGTTGCCCGAGAACTTGGAATCGAAGCCCGGCTCGGAGAAGGTGACGATCTCCATCTGCCGGCCGCGCTCGAAGAAGCCAATGACGTGGTCGTCAACCACATCGTCCTCAAAGCGGATGCAGCGGGCGCACTGAATGCAGCGCTCGCGGTCGAGGTAGATCAGGTCGCCCAGGGGCACATGCTTGGCCAGGCGCTGCTTCTCATCGAAGAGGAAGCGGCTGCGGCCGGGGCCGTGCGCGATGGTGAGGTTTTGCAGCGGGCACTCGCCG
>JAYUUW010000481.1:0-2593 GCA_043754665.1 Anaerolineales bacterium
TACGGCGTCGGCCCCTAAACCGTCCCTCGGGCCGCCGCTGACCGCGCCGCTGATCGCGCCGTATGCACCTGAAAGCCTCTTGACGGCCGCGCGCCGTCAAGAGGCTGTGCTACTTTCAGGCGCTTGTGATGAATTGGTAGAATTTGGTTAGACGAGGACGCAGAGCAGGTTATGGCTAACTCCAACGCCCCCCACATTCGCGTCTTGATCGTGGATGACTTCGCCGAGACACGCGAGAACATCCGCAAGCTGCTGCAATTCGAGTCGGACATCGATGTGGTGGGCATGGCCCGCACCGGCCGCGAGGGCATTACGCTCGCCAAAGAGACCAAGCCGAACGTGGTCTTGATGGACATCAACATGCCCGACATGGACGGCATCCAGGCCACCGAAATTATCACCAAGGAAGTGCCGATCGCGCAGATCGTGATCGTGTCGGTGCAGAGCGACACCGACTACCTGCGCCGCGCCATGCTGGCCGGGGCGCGCGACTTCCTCTCCAAGCCGCCGCCGGCCGACGAAATGATTAATACCATCCGGCGGCTGGGGGAGATGAGCCGCCAGCGCGAAGCCCAGATTGCCAGCCAGCCCACCATGGGCGGGGCAGGCGGGAGTGCGAAGGGCCTGGGCGGCAAGGTGATCTCGGTCTTCAGCCCCAAGGGCGGCGCGGGCTGCACCACCATTGTGACCAACCTGGCCGTGGCGCTGCACAACGCCGACAACAAGGTGATTGTGGTCGACGCCAACATCCAGTTCGGCGACGTGGGCGTGTTCCTCAACCTGCAGGGCAAGTACAACCTGGTGAGCCTGACCGAGCGCGCCGACGAGCTGGACGACGAGTGGCTGCAAAGCGTGCTCACCAACCACAGCTCCGGCATCAAAGTGCTGCTGGCCCCGCCCACGCCCGAAGACGCGGAGCTGGTGGGCGCGGTTCAGCTCAAAAAGGTGCTGGAGAGCCTGCGCGAACACTTTAACTACATCATCGTCGACACCGCCTCGGTGCTGCGCGATGTGGAGTTGACCATCTTCGACGTCTCGGACCGGGTGGTGCTGGTGGCCACGCCCGACATCCCCTCGCTGGCAAACATCAAAAAGTTCTTCGACCTGATCGAAAAGCTGGAATTTGCGCCCGAAAAAGTGGTGCTGATCCTCAACCGGATCGACCGGCGCGGCGGCATTACCGCCGCCAACGTGGAAGAGACGCTCAAACACGCGGTGCGCGGACAGATTCTGCTGGACGATAAAACCGTATTAGCGTCTATCAACTCGGGCGTGCCGTTTATGCTGAGCCAAAACGCCAAGTCGCTGGCCCCGGTACAGGGCATTCTCGACCTGGCGCAGCGGCTGCGCGACGACTTCAATCCCAAGGTGGCGGCGGCGGCGCTGGACGACAAGGGGCGCAAGGCCCCGGCCAAGCCGCAGCCGACTAAACCGCCGAGCTTGTTTGCGCGACGCTAGGGCCGGCAAGACGCTGAGCCAGACTCCGGGCGGGCAGTTAGCACAGGCCTTTCTAAGGGCGGTATATGTCACTTCTAAAACGCATCGAACAGGGACAGACCTCGAACAACAATCAACCGGCCGCCCCCAGCGGCCCGAACCAGCCGCCGGCCCCTACCCCCAGCGGGGGCGGCGGTGGGCCGCAGGACCAGGCCTCCAAGCTGGCCGAACTGCGCATGCGCCGCGCCGCGCCGCCCACCCCCGGCATGACCGGGAGCGGTGGCTCGGGCGGGGTCGACCTCAAGAGCCGGGTGCAGAACAAGCTGCTGTCGCAGCTCGACCCCGGCATGGATGTGACCCGCACCGCCGATGTGCGCCGGGCAATTGAAGACCTGTATGAGACCATCCTGGCCGAAGAGGGCATTGTGCTCTCGCGCGCCGAGCGCAAGCGGCTGTTTGACCAGATCGTGTCCGAAATTCTCGGGCTGGGGCCGCTAGAGCCGCTGCTGCAAGACGAGACCATCACCGAAATCATGGTGAATGGGCCGAAGAACCTGTACATCGAGCGCAAGGGCAAGCTGGAGCGGGTACCGTTCTCGTTTGAGAGCAATGAGCACGTGATGCGCATTATCGACCGCATCATGGCGCCGCTGGGCCGGCGCGTGGACGAGGCCCACCCGTTTGAAGACGCCCGCCTGCCCGACGGCTCCCGCGTGAACGCCGTGGTGCCGCCCATCTCGCTGGTCGGGCCGTGCCTGACCATTCGTAAATTCTTCCGCACCCCGATCACGGTCGAGAAGCTGGTGGAGTTCGGGGCCATCACCGCTGAGGCCATCGCCTTCATGCAGGCCTGCGTCACGGCGCGCTTGAACGTCGTCATTTCGGGCGGCACCGGCTCGGGCAAGACCACCTTCCTGAACGTGCTGTCGGGCTTCATCCCGCCCGATGAGCGCATCATCACCATTGAGAACGCGGCCGAGCTGCAATTGCGGCAGGAGCACGTGGTGACGCTCGAGTCGCGCCCATCCAACATCGAAGGGCGCGGCGAGGTCACCATCCAAAACCTGGTGGTCAACTCGCTCCGCATGCGCCCCGACCGGATTGTGGTCGGGGAAATCCGCGATGAGGCCGCGCTCGACATGCTCCAGGCCATGAA
>JAYUUW010000482.1:0-2591 GCA_043754665.1 Anaerolineales bacterium
CATGCCACCACCGTGCACTGGCGTTTCACCACGGCCGACGCCCGTATCAAACTCAAGTCCCTTTACCCAAAGTATTTGCCTTGACGCTCTACTAGAGCAGATTCCTAGTGACAGTACAGCGCTCGCATTGGTAGCGCGTCTCGGCCGTTCGCGCCCCGACAAGAACGTTCGGGACAGGCGAACGGCCCTACGAGAACCGTTCTAGCGTGGCGCATGGCGAATCACACCGGATGCCTTACATGCGTCTGGCAACCGCTCTAGTCGCTGAGGGCTGCTAAATTCTGGTCCAGAGTATCAATGGCTCCCCCACTTGGCGCGAAACTGCGCCGCCGCGTCCCCAACGATGGCGCCGCCGTGTCCGAAGACTGCCACCGCGAAGTCGAGCGCGGCCAGGCGGCGCAGGCTGCTTTGCACGAGCGGCCAGTCTTCGCACACCGGCGGCGGGCCGAGGCGGCCGAGGAGGTGGCTGGCGGCGTCGGCGGCGAACAGCACCCCGCCCTGCTGCGGCCAGAGGAACGCCACCTGCCCGGCGCTGTGACCCGGCACATGCAGCACGCGCAACCCGCCCGCGATGGGCAGCAGGTCGCCGTCGGCCACTTCGTGCGCGATGGGGGCCGGCTCAATGCCACCGGCGCGCGGATTGTTCATGAAGCCCGTCATCAGCCCCATGAGCGGCTTCATGAGGCCAGGGGTGGGCGCAAGCGGGCGGCGGCCCTGCCCCTGCCTGACCAGGGCAGCATCGAGCGCGTGCATGTACGTCGGCGCACCGGTGGCCCGCTGGAGCGCCGCCAGGCTGCCGCTGTGGTCGGGGTGGCAGTGCGTGACGAGCAGATGCTTGATGGCGGCGGGCGGGTGGCCGAGCGTGCGCACGGCCGCCAGCAACTCGTCGGCGTGGCTGGGCGTGCCGGTGTCGATGAGAGTCAGTTCGTCGCCGGCCAGCAGAAAGGCATTGACGAACCCGCCGATGGTGAGTTCATAGACCCCCGGCACGATCAATTTTGGTTTCATTGCGAGGCGTGCGCCTTCCGACCGGCCGCTGAGAATTGTGGCAGGTAGGCGCGGTGGGTCGTCAGCATGTCATCCAACACGGCGCTGACCTGGCCGGCGGCGGGGCCGAGCGGGTGCACCAGCAGCGCCAGGTACGCGGCGCGGCGGTCGCCGTGCACGGCGGCCTCGACGGTAAGTTGTTCGTAGGCTTTCACCTGCGCCAGCAGCCCAAAACAGGCTGGCGGCAGCGGCGCTGCCGCCAGCGGATGCACGCCTGCCCGGTCCACGCGGCAGGGCAGTTCCAGCACCCAATCGGCCGGCCAGCCCGGCACCGCGCCGTGGTGGCGCACATTGACCACATGCGTTTCGCCCCGGTCGTTGTAATGCGCGTCGAGCAACTGCGTGGCGACGGTGGAGTAGTACGCGCCACCGCGCTGCATGAGCCCGGGCGGCGGCGTGGTGTTGGCCGGGTCGGCGTAGTAGGCCAGCAGATCGACCTCCAGGGCCAGCACCGCCTCGGCGCGCGAGGGCGGCCACGCGGCCTGCCGCGCCAGCATGCGATCGGTGTAATAGAAGTAGCGCAGATAGTCGTTGGGGATCAGGCCGAGAGCGTCGAGCGTGGCGGGGTCCCACTCCGGCGCGGGCTGGGCGCGCTGCTCGGCGGTGAAGGCGGCCCAGGCTTGCGGCCACACATCTTCGCCGTTGACGGTCAGGCCGCTGTGCCAGGAGAGATGATTGAGGCCAAGCGTCGTCAGCGCCGCGTGGTCGGGGTCCAGCGGCTGGCCGGTGGCTGCCGCGATGAGTGCCACCAACCGCCGCGCAATGGTGATGGGCGCATTGCATACGCCCACGGCCGGCACGCCGGGCGCGTAGCGGGCCAGCGCCTCGGTGACAAGCCCGGCCGGGTTGGTGAAGTTGACCAGCAGCGCGCCGGGGGCCAGCGCCGCCATGTCGCGCGCCAGGCGCAGGATGACGGGGATGGTGCGCAGCGCTTTGGCCATGCCGCCCACGCCAGTGGTCTCTTGCCCAATCAGGCCGTGCCGCCGCCCCAGGTACTCATCGGCGCGGCGGGCAGCCATTTGCCCCACCCGGAGCTGCGTACAGACGTAGCTGGCGCCGGCCACGGCCGCCTGCTGGTCGGTCGTGAGCACGACTGTGAACGGCCCGCCCTGGGCCGCCGCCATGCGCTGGGCAAAGCCGCCCACCACGCGCAGGCGCTCGGCGTCAATATCCATCAGCCAAAGCTCGGTGAGCGGCAGGGTGCCCACCCGCGCCAAGAAGCCGTTGATAAGTTCGGGCGTATAGGTCGAACCGCCGCCGATCACTGCTACTTTCATGGTCTGCCTCGCTATTTTGAAAGTGCGTACGCTATCAGAATAAACCCAAAGCGGCGCTCGGCCAACTCGGCGGGCAGGGCAATCGCGTCTTAATTCCGCCAATTGGGAAAGACCCGCAACTTGCTCAGAAACTTGACCTGGCTATGACAACCCGAGATTCCTCACCGGCCCGAGGGGAACACAAGATCCATCGACCTGAGGCCGGGTTGCTCAGAAACAATACTCGTGTGATAGCGAGCGGCGGCCGTTCTCGCGAACGGCCCTACG
>JAYUUW010000483.1:0-4676 GCA_043754665.1 Anaerolineales bacterium
CATGCCACCACCGTGCACTGGCGTTTCACCACGGCCGACGCCCGTATCAAACTCAAGTCCCTTTACCCAAAGTATTTGCCTTGACGCTCTACTAGAGCACGTTGCAATCGGCTGTACGCCGTCTCCCAACCGCCAGCCTTCGCGCAGCCTCGCGTAGGGGCGTTTTAATAAACGCCCCAGCGCTCGCTACAAACAGAACGCCATCCATACACCTGCAACTTGCTCTAGATAACTGCTAGGCTTGTTTTAGCGGGGGAATCAGGCCGGCCACGGCGTAGCTGCCGCCCAGGCGGCGCGGTGTCTGGTGACGAGGGTGGGCAGGCTACTTGAGCGCCACTGGCAGTTGCGCCTGGCCGTAGGGGCAGAGCTTGAGCAGCACGCATTGGCCGCAGGCGGGTTTACGGGCGTGGCACACCTCACGCCCGTGGCGGATGATATTCAGATGCGCGGCATAGAATGTGCCGGCCGGGAGCAGGGCTTCAAAGTAGGCGTGGCTGTTCTCGGCCGAGAGGGCCTCCGGCCGCAGCCCCAGCCGCCCGGTCACGCGGTGCACGTGCGTGTCCACCGGGAAGCCGGGCAGCCCCAGCGAGAACAGCATCACAATGGCGGCGGTCTTGGGGCCGACGCCCTTGAACTTGGTTAGCCAGGCGCGGGCCTCGGCCGGCGGCCAGGCGCGCAGAAATTCCAGGTCGAGCGTGCCGCGCTCGGCGGTGATGGCGCGCAGCACGTCTTGAATGCGCGGCCCCTTCTGGTTGGCCAGCCCGGCCACGCGGATGGCGTCGCGCACCGCCTCACCGGGGGCGTCGCGCACTTCGGCCCAGGTGGGGTAGCGCGCCCGCAGCGCCTCAAACGCCCGGTCGCGGTTCACATCGTTGGTGCTTTGGGAGAGGATGGTGCTGACCAGCTCGTCGAGGGCGGGCAGCGGGTTGCGCCACGTGGGGTCGCCATAGGCCGCCAGCAGCGTGCTGTGAATCTTGAGATAGCGGCGGGCGACACTGCGGCGCTCGGCGGGGGTGAGGGCGGCGGCGGCATTGGGCATGGCGCTGATTATAGTGAGGATTGGGCCTAGGGCTTAAACGGCTGGTATTCGCTGGATGGTTGACAAGGCCGCTGTCTGTGCTAACATAGCCATCTAGATGGCTATGTGCTAAAGGTGCCAACATGACTAAATACACCATTGCTGAGGCGCGCCACAACCTGGCGGCGATTGTGCATGAACTCGATGACAAAGAGCAGATCGAGCTCACCCGGCGCGGCGAGCCGGTAGCGGTGTTGCTCTCCATGAGCGCCTATCGGCGGCTGACCACGCCGCCGATAGACTTTTGGGAGGCTTACCAGATCTGGCACCAAGCTCTGGTCAAGGCTGAGATTGATATTGAGCCGGAAGTATTCGCGGGTGTGCGCGATCGCTCCCCTGGCCGTGATGTAAATCTGTGACGCTTCATTACCTGCTCGACACCGATGTTATTTCTGGATTAATGCGGCTGCGGCCCGACCCTCAATTGGTGGCCTGGATGGAGCAGCACCGAGCTGCATCCGCCATCGCCGCCTCAACCTGGCACGAGCTCTGGTTTGGCTGCTATCGCTTGGTCCCCTCGGCCAAGCGCGAATTCTTCGAAACCTACTTAATGAATGTGGCGGTGACGCTGCCAATTCTGCCCTACAACGACCGCGCCGCCGGCTGGCACGCGCTCGAACGGGCCCGCCTCATGACGCTCGGCAAGACGCCCGCTTTCATTGATGGCCAAATTGCTGCCGTGGCGGTCACCCATGAATTGGCACTATTGACCTTCAACCTATCCGACTACCGCGACTTCAACGGTCTGTCTCTCACCAGCCTAACAGGCTGAAAATTAGATACACCCGGCCCGGTCTGAGGCTGTGCTATGATCTGACGCTATTCGACCGCTTTCCTGATTGAGTCACTATGATGACCCTCCCGCACCGCATGCGCCTGCTCGTTTTCGCCCTGGCGTTGGTCGCGCTGACCACGGCCTGCTTTGGCACGCCGACGGCTGCCCCCACCGTGCCGGTCGCCACGGCCCTGGCGGAAGCGGCGGCCGGCACGGCCACCGCGCTGGCCCTGGCCGAGAGCAGCAGCACCCCGGCTTTACCGACCGCCCCGCCCGCCGCCACCCCAACAGAACTAGGGCAGGGCGCCACGCCGCTGCCCCCGACTGCGACGGACACCCCGGCCGAGCCCAGCGCCACGCCCTCGCCCATTGGCGTTGCGGCCAGCGCCACCCCGGCCGCGCCGGCCACGCCCGACCCGAACGAGGCCGTGGGCGACATCGTCTACCAAGACCCGCTCGACGGCACCGGCACCTGGTTCTGGACCTTCGCTGACGACGTGGCCGTGTTCGGCATTGACAGCCAGCGCCAGCAGTTGAAGGGCACCATGCTCCAGGCCGGCGCGGGCTGGCGCTTCACCGTCAGCCCGGACACGCTGCGGGTGGGCAACCAGCAAGTGCGCGTGACGGCCCACACCACCGCCTGCGCCGAGAACGACGAATACGGCCTGATGTTCCGGGGCAGCGCCGACGCCGAGTTCAACTACAGCATGTATCTGTTCACGCTGCGCTGCGGCGGCGCGGCCCGCTTCGCGCTCATCCGCGGCACCGAGACCACCGTGCTGGCCGATTGGACCCCCGCGCCCGCCGCCCAAACCGGCGCGCCGGCCGACAACACCCTGATGGTGTGGATGGCCGGCAGCGAGTTCCGGTTTTACGTGAACGACCAATACCTGTTCACCGCCACCGACGCCACGCTGACCGACGGCTTCTACGGCCTGTACCTGTATGACCGCACCGCCGGCGGCGCGACGGTGTATTACGAAGACCTGATCGCGCGGGCCGTCAACCGCTAGACCACTGCTTCGGAGGGCGCCATGGCCTCTGGCACCACCACCGTTGATTTGAACTTGCGCGCCGGCCCTGGCACGCAGTTTGCCGTGCTGACCGTGCTGCCGCCGCAGACCAGCGTGGAGGTACTCGGCCAGCAGGGTGACTGGCTGCAAGTGCTGGCCGCCGGGCAGGCCGGGTTTGTGCACCGCAGCTTTGTGCGGCTGGGCAGCCAGGGCACCGCTGACGGCCTGCTGCGCCCCCGGCCCGATGGCGGCGCGCCCGTGGCCGCCGGCCCGCTGGCCCCGCCCGAGGCCCAGGCCATCCGCCTGGCGGCGAACGCCGGCAGCGCCGACCGGCAGGCGGCCAACATTTGGAACAAGTATGGCGGGCTGTTGGCCGAGCTGTCGGCCAAGCTGCGGATTGACCCCGGCGCGGCCGTGGCGGTGCTGGCGATTGAGAGCGGCGGGCGCGGCTTCGCGGCCGACGGCCGCATGATTATCCGCTTTGAGAACCACCTGTTCTTTCGCCAGTGGGGCAAGCACAACGTCGAGACCTTCAACCGGCACTTCACGTTCAACCCGGAGAAGAACTGGCTCGACCACCGCTGGCGGCAGTTCACCAACCAACCCTTCGCTGAGTTCCACGGCAGCCAAGACGGCGAGTGGGCGGCCTTCAGCTTCGCCCGCGCGCTGGATGACACCGCCGCCAAGCTGTCGATCAGCATGGGCGGGCCGCAGATCGTGGGTTTCAACTATGCCACGCTGGGCTACGAGTCGGTGCACCAGATGTACGACGCCTTTACCGCCGGCGACCGCCAGCAGATCATCGGCTTCTTCGACTTTGTGCAAGGCCCCAGCCGCGACTCGCGCCGCGTGCTGGCGCTGCAAACCGGCGACTTCACCACCTTTGCGTCGCTCTACAACGGGCCGGGCCAGGCCGCCAAGTACGGCAGCCTGATGCACGGCGTGTTCGACACCTTCCGGCGCCTCCAGCCGGCCTAAGCCCGATCCGCATGCCTGCCGCCAAAAAACTCGCCCGCAATAAACTCAACGACCTCGACGGCAAGACCTGGCTCAAGTTCCAGAAGTCGTGGTTCATCCACAACCCGCCGCCGCGCCGCAAGGATGTGCGGCTGCACCCAGCCAAGTTCCCCGAGACGCTGGCGGAGGAGTTCATTCGCTTCTTCACCAAGCGCGGCCAGACCGTGCTCGACCCGATGGTGGGCACCGGCTCGACGCTGGTGGCGGCGCTGCGGGCCGGGCGCAAGAGCGTGGGCATTGAGCTGAACGAGCGCTACTACAGCGTGGCCCAGCAGGTGGTGGCCGATGAGCTGGCCGCGCTGGGCAAGGTGCCGGCCACGCGCCACCCGCGCCTGTTCAACGCCGACGCCGCGCGCGTGGGCGAGCTGAAGCTGCCGGCCATCGACTATGTGCTGACCTCGCCGCCCTATTGGGACATGCTGCGCGTGCGCGGGGCGGCCACGCAGAAGCAGCGCCGCGCCACGCCCGGGCTGGATGTGTTCTACTCGGACGACCCGGCCGACGTGGGCAACGTGGCCGACTACGATGAATTTGTGGCGCAGTTGGTGGCGATCTACACCGCGCTGCGGCCGGTGCTCAAGCCCAAGGCCTATCTGACCATCATCGTGAAGAACGTGAAGAAGGGCGGGCGCATTTATCCGCTGGCCTGGGATTTGGGGCGCGAGCTGGGCCGGGTGTACACGCTCAAGGACGAGCGCATTTGGGCGCAGGACAACCAGCGCCTCGCGCCCTACGGCCTGGGCAACGCCTGGGTCAGCAACACCTTCCATCACTACTGCCTGCAATTCCGCCA
>JAYUUW010000484.1:0-1556 GCA_043754665.1 Anaerolineales bacterium
CGGTGGCGGGCGCAAAGACCGGCGCGGGGCCGGCGCTGAGATTGTGAAACGTCACGCCGTCGGTGGAGGCGGCGGTGGCTTGGCCGTCGCCGGAGAAGATGGTCGCCAAGAAGGTTTCGGCTGGGTGGGCCATGCGACGCGGGCTCAGGCCACCGGAACGCGCAGGGCGCGCTGAGGGTTGCCGTGCCCAATAGGCCACCAGGGCGAGCGCGGGGCCGGCGTCGGCCAGCTCGAACTTGACTTCAAAATCAGCGTCGCGGCGAAAGAAACGGCCGTCGGCGCCCGGCCACAATGCGGCGGTGGTGAGACCGTCAGGGTCGTCGAGCGTGAAGTGGAGCTGGTCGGTCTGCGGCTGGATGGTGATCGAAACGGTGGGGTAATTCACCAGGACATAGCGGCCGGCCAAAGCCGCCCACCCCACCGGCGCGGCCGGCGCCGGCACTTTGACCTTGGGCGTGTACCCCGGCCAGCCATACGCCTGTGCCACGCTGCGCACTGTTTCTTTGACCAGATCAGTCCCGCGCTCGCCGTTGGTCATAAAGGCCGCGCCCTGCCCCTGGTGCGGGTAGGCGATGAAGAAACAGCGGTAGCCGTAGTTGCTGCCGCCATGGGCGAAGCCGAACCACGCGCCTTCACCCAAGACCGCCGGCCCAAGGGCATGATCGCCCAATTGCGGCGTGAGCATGGCCTGCGCCCAGACCTGGGGCAACACCGCGTCGCGCGCCCCGGTGAAGGCCTGGGTGAGGTCGAGGGCGAAGACGGCCAGGTCGGTGGGGGTGGTCCACAGACCGGCCGGCGCGTACTCCGGGTAGACATTGAAGCCGCGCGGCACAGTGGCCCCCGTGGACTGGTGGCCGAGGGCGACGAGCGGCGACGTCGGGTCGGGAACCGCATAGCCGCTGTGCGCCATGCCGAGCGGGTCGAAGACCAGCCGCTGGAGCAGGGCCGGAAAGGTCTCCCCGGTCAGGTCCGTGAGCAGCTGCTGCAGGATGACATAGCCGCCGCCGGAATAGCGCTGTTCGCTGCCGGGGAGCAGGTCGACACGCATGGGGGCGTGGTTGGCCGGCGGCAGGCCTTCCAGCATCTCGACCAGCGTGGGTACAGGATCGCCCAGCGGGTAGCCGGGGAAGCCATGCACGGTGACGCCGGCGGTGTGCGAGAGCAGCCGGCGCACGGTGACGGGCTGCTGGCGGGTCAGGTCGTTGGCCGGCAGAGTCCAGGTGCGCAGGTAGGTGTTCACCTCAGCGTCGAGGTCGAGTTGGCCGGCGGCGGCCAGGCGCAGGGCGGCCAGCGCGGCCACCGGCTTGCTGAGGGAGGCGGCCTGGAATTGGGTTTGAGGCGTGACGGCCGGCGCTTCGCCGGCGGCGCGGACGCCATAGGCCTGGGTGAAGGCGACCTGCCCCTGGTCGATGACGGCGAGGCTGAGGGCCGGCACGGCGTAGTGCGCCATACGGTCGCGGAGGGTAAAGGTCGGCGCAAGCTCGCCCTGCACCACGATGGGCAGCGTGAGGCCGGTTTCAATCTGGGCGAGGCGGTCAGTGGACATGCGGCACCCT
>JAYUUW010000485.1:0-1695 GCA_043754665.1 Anaerolineales bacterium
TGCGGCAGCAGCAGGTCGCGCGCCGCCAGCAGCCGCACCAGCAGGCCCAGCGCCAATAAGGCCAGCAGCGTCAGCATATGCGCGCTGGGGCGCACGGCCAGCCCGCGCCAACCGGCGCGCCGCCCATCGCGCCGCCGTGCCCGCAGCCACCGCCCCGCCACGGCCAGCCCCAGCGCCGCATACACCGCGCCCAGCGCGAACGGCGACCAGCGCAGCCCGACCAGACCAATCCACAGCCACAGCAGTCCCACCACCGCCAGGCTGAGGCCCAGCGCCGCGCCCCAGCGCGCCGGGGCGTTCGGCCAGGGCGGGCTGTCGGCCGCGCCGCCCAGCAGCAGCAGCCCCGGCGCGAACAAGACGAGCCACAGTGGCAGCGCGACCCGCGCCAGCCGCGCCAACGCCGCCGCCGCGTCGCGCAGCACGGCCGGCCACAAATAGGTGTAGCGCGTGGTGAAGCGCAGATCGCCGGGCTGGGCCGCGCCGTCAAAGCGCAGTTCGCCCGTGTCGTAGCCATTGAGGCCGTAGGCCCAGGCGGTGGTGTGCCCGCCGGCCGCGCCGCGCAGCGCCAGCGTGTAGGTCTGCCCGGCCGAGTGCGGCTGCGGTGGGAAGCCTAGATTGAGCGGCGCGTTGTGGGCTGGGCCATTGAACGTCTGCGCGGCCACCACCTGCCCGGCCGCGTCGCGCAGTTCGAGCGTCAGCGCCTCGGGCGCGGCTGCTTCGGCTTCGCCGGCCTCGTACACCACTGTCAGCAGTTCGATGGCCGACAAGCCGTCGTGGCGCGGCCGGAAGGTCTGGGTCAGTTCGGCGGCGTCAACCGGCACCGGCGCGGCCAGGTTCAGGCGCGGCTGCTCCTCGTCCACCGCCGTAATCGCGCCCGGCCGCGCCCACAGTGCGCCCGCCAGCCCGGCGGCCAGCGCCAGCCCGCCTAATAGCCATCGCCTGCGACTCATGGCCGCATTGTACCCGCCGCGCCTGTTTTCGGGCCGTTCAAGGAGGTCCTAAAAATGGGTCGCGCCATGCTTTGAGTTTTCGTCAACCGCTTGCTGGTAGAACAATTTCTCGTCAAACTATCGGCATGGTCACCGTGCCGCCCGCCCGACCCCAGCCCGTCGTCCGCGCCCACGTGATACCTGTGACGGCGATGACAGCGATTGCCGATCCAGTGGCCGGCGTGACACCCGTGACGGCGATGACGGCGATTGCCTATCGGGCCTCTCTCACTTCTCACTTCTCACTTCTCACCTCCCAATCGACCGCCGCGCCGCGAAACAGGGTAAAATCAGCGCAATGGATTCCCGCTCGGCCAACGACGCGTCGCCTGGCGCCCCCGCCTCTCCCAATCGCCCGGAACTCAGCGACCGCGAGCGCGAAATCTTGATCCTGGTCGCCACGGGGGCCAGCAACAAGCTCATCGCGCAGCAGCTCGTAATCAGCCCCAACACCGTCAAGGTGCATCTGCGCAACATTTTTGCCAAGCTCAGCGTGGCCTCACGCACCGAAGCCGCGCTGTACGCCATCCGCGAAGGCCTGGTTCAGGTCACCGGCGAGCTGCCCGCCATCGCCTCCGACGACGACGCGCCCGCGCCGGTCGAGGCCGCTTTGACGCCCGCCGCCCTGCTCGTTCCGGTTCCGGTTCCGACCCGGCCGCGCTGGGCGCTCTGGCTAGGGCTGGGCCTGCTGGCCGTGGTGCTGGTC
>JAYUUW010000486.1:0-1748 GCA_043754665.1 Anaerolineales bacterium
CAGCGGGCCGGAAGCGGGCGACGAGCGCCTGCCAGCCGGCGCGGGCGGGCGCTTTGACTGCCGGGATGCGCAGGACCAGCAGCAGGGCGACGAGCACGCCGAAGAACAGCGGCTGGCGGATATCGGACTTGACCAGCCACAGGTAGTGGAAGACCGCCAGCGGCGCGATGACGTAGACCAGCTTGTGCAGGGTCTTCCAGCGCTTGCCGAGGCGGCGCTGCCAGCCCTTGGTGGAGGTGAAGAACAGGGGCAGCAGCAGGCAGAAGGCCGCGAAGCCGACCAGGGCGTAGCGCTTCTCGAAGATGCCTTCATAGATCAGGCCGGGGTCAAAGCCAAAGTCGAGGCCGACGAAGGTGAGCAGGTGCAGGCAGACATAGAGGAAGGCGTAGACGCCGAGCGGCCGGCGGAGCTTGAGGGCCTCGCGGACGCCAAAGAGCGAGTTGACCGGCGTGCAGGCCAGCGAGAGCACCAGCAGCACCAGCGCGGGCTTGCCGGTGCGGAAGGTGATGTCTTGAATAGGATTGACGCTGAGATTATCGGTGAAGTAATCCCACAGCAGGTAGACGAACGGCGCCAGCGCCCCCAGGTGGGTGAGCACCTGGAGCCAGGTAAATTCGTGCCTGCGCCAGCGGACCAACACCATCAGTAGTTGGCCCGCAGGTCCATGCCGGTGTAGAGATCGGCCACTTCGTCGGCATAGCCATTGAAGGGCAGGGTCTTGCGGCGGCCCAGCTCGCCAATGCGCCGTTCGCTCGACTGCGACCAGCGCGGATGATCGACCTCGGGGTTGACGTTGGCGTAGAAACCGTACTCATTGGAGGCGGCGTTCATCCAGAGCGAGGTGGGCTGGTAGTCAACCAGCTCGATCTTGACGATGGCCTTGATGCCCTTGAAGCCGTACTTCCACGGGGTGACCAGGCGAATGGGCGCGCCGCTTTGCGGGGGCAGGTCTTTGCCATACAGGCCGGTGGCAAGCAGAGTGAGGTCGTTCATGGCCTCGTCGAGGCGCAGGCCCTCGACATAGGGCCAAGTGTACCAACTGGCGCTTTGGCCAGGCATGAGGTCAGGGGCGTGCAGCGTCTCGAAGCGCACATGCGTGGCGGCCGAGGTCGGCTCCGCCTTGGCGATGAGATCGGCCAAGCGGAAGCCGGTCCAGGGGATGACCATAGACCAGGCTTCGACACAGCGCAGGCGGTAGACGCGCTCTTCCTGCGTAAAACCGGTCAGCAGGTCTTCGACGCCGTAGGTCTTAGGGTTGTTGACCAGGCCGCCGACTTCCACCGTCCAGGGGGAGGTGGGGAAACCCTCAGCCAGGCGGGCGACGGCCTCTTTGTTGGTCGAGAACTCGTAGTAGTTGTTGTAGTTGGTGATGGACTCAAACGGGGTGAGCGGGTCGCCCAGCTCGTCGGTGGCGGCGTTGACCTCGCCGCCCACCGGAACGCCGTTCGGGTCGAGCGGGACGGCGGTGGGCTCGGGGGCGCTAGGACCGCAGGCGGCCAGCAGGGCCGAGCCGGCCGCAATCAGCCCCATGCTCTTGAGGAACTGGCGGCGGTTGAGATACATGTGCTCAGGGGTGATTTCGGAAGAGCGAATTGGGACGGACATGGCAACTCCTACACACTACGCGCGATAACGACTGGTGGCCCCATCCGGGCGAAGCCGCCGGCGGCCGACAACAGTAAATGTAGCAAATAGTTATTACGGAAGGCTATCGCGCCTGCATGGGCGGCCGGAATGCGCGGGTTCTA
>JAYUUW010000487.1:0-3356 GCA_043754665.1 Anaerolineales bacterium
CAGCAGGCCGAGGCCCAGTGTCTCGGGCAGCGCGCCTCGCGCCAGTGCGTTGAAATACAAATAGGGGCTCAGGCCATACGCCGCCGCCGCCAGCAGCCCGGCCGCCGCGCCCCAGCGGTCGCGCGCGGCGGCGTACGCGCCGGTGACAGCCAGCGCCCAGGCCAGCAGGTACACGCCCAGCAAACTGTGCGCGAAGCTCAGGCCCAGGCCGTGCAGCAGCGCGCCCAGGTAATAGGTAAGCGGGGGATAGTAGTTGAAGAGGGGGTAGCCAAAGCCATAGGCCAGGTCGGGCGCCCAGCGCGGGAACCACACGCCCTGCCGCAGCAGATGCGCGAACTCCACCAGGCGGTAGTAGTGGTTGAGCCCGTCGCCGATGGTGGGGTATCCGGAGCGCAGCACCGGCCACGCCGCCAGCAAGGTCAGCGCGCCTAAGGCCAGCGCCGGCGCGACCCGGCGCAGTGCCGCCGTGTTCATGGCGCGACCGTCACGGTCCCCAGCGCCACGGTCGGTCCCAGCGCGGCCAGCGCCGGGTCCATGATCGCCAGCGGCTGCTGCGTGAAGGCGTCGTACACGGCCAGCGCCAACTGCGCCTCGCCGGGGGCCGCGCCGGCCGGGATGACGAACGTGTGCACATCGGTCACCTGCGATCCGGCGATCCACTTGAGCGTGGGGATCGCGCCGCCGGCGGGGGTTCCGTCGGTCGCCACCACCCAGGCGTGGTTCGGCCCGATCAAATCGACCTTGACGGTGTAGTCGGCCGTCAACGGCCGCGCCGCGATGAGGTGCAGCGTCACCCGCACCGTGTCGCCGGGGCCAAGCGGCCCGCTGGGCGACACTTGCCAATCCGTCAGCCACATGGCGTTCCCCAATGGGATCGCCCCATCTGGCACCGGCACGGCGTCCGCGCCCGGCCAGTTGATCGTCGTCAGCGTGGTCTCGGCCAGCACCTCGCCGCCTGGCCGGTACGCGCCCGCCACCAGCGTATAGGTGCCGGCCGGCGCATCAGGCCGCAACGGCAGCACGTAACGGTCAAGCAATATCTCGCCGCTCACATACCGCTCGGCGCTGTAGGCCACGTCCTGCTGGCTGTGCAGGCTGCCATCCGGCGCGAGCAGATGCACGAACACGCTCACCGGCTCCGGCGCGCCGCTGGGCTGCCACGCCGCCGTCACCACCACCTCGCCGGGTCCGGCCGGGTCCATGCGCCAGCCCAAGAACTGCCATGCGCCGAATTGTTGGCCACCCTGCAAGCCGGCCGGCGGCGTGGTCAGCGGCGCGGCCAACACCTGCCACGCCGCCGTGTCGCCCAGCGGTACAAAGCGCTGGCCCGAGGCGCGGTACTCGCCCTCAAAGAAGCTGGTCACCACCACCGGGCGCGTGGGCAGTGTTTCGTTAATCGCGCTCACCCAGGTCTGCGCCAGCGACGCGCCGCCCGGCTGCACCAGCACATAGCGCACGTCCACGTCCGGCCGCCGCGCTTCTACTTGCTGCAAGTACCACAGCGGTGTCGCCCAATGCCACGGCGCCAGCACCACGGCGTTCGGCGGCGCTTGCGTGAGCACGCCCTCGGCGTAAGCGCGCGTGCCGTCGTCAGCCGCCAGCGTGCGGTACGACGGATACGTGGTCGCGAACTGCGCCAGCACCACCACCAAGATCAGCGCCTTCGCGCCCGCCGCCGCCCAGCCGGGGGTGCTTTTGAGGGCGGCGTGCAGGCTTTCCCACAGGCTGGCCGCGCCCAGCCCCGCCCATACCCCCATGAGCGCCCAGGCCGGCAGCAAATATTCCACCGTCTGCGGCGCGCGGTAGGTGATGGCGACGAAGCCATGCACCGCCACCGCCGCCAGCAGCATGACGCCCAGCCAGCGGTCGCGCCCCAGCCACGCCAGCGCGCCCACCGCCATGAGCGCCAGCAGCGCCCCGGTGAACTCGAAGGTCAGCGTGTTGGCGAAGATCGCCAGCCGGGTGGGCAGGGCGCTGGCGTTGGCAAAGAACAAAATGTCGCCGCTGAACCCGCGCGCCAGCACATGCTCCAAGAAGCCGGCGAGCGTCGCCAGGCGCGGGAGACCTACGGCCGGCCCGCGCCAGGGAAAGTACAGCCACGCCGCGAACGGAATCAGGCCCGCCAATAACGGCAGTGGCCGCCGCAGCATCGCCAGGCGCAGCGCAGGTGGCGATAGCCACACCGTGTACAGCCCGAACACCGCCGCAATGAAGAGCAGCGAGGCGTGGTGGGCGACCCCCAGCCCCAGCGCGAACGCGAACCACGCCAGCGCCCAGGTTTGTTTTGAGGCGTTGGTGTCAGTAAGGGCTTGCCGGTAGGCCAGCAGCCGGTCGAGCGCGAACAGCGTGGCCGCCGCCGCCGGCATGCGGATGTTGGCGGTGGTGGCCTGCGCCCAAAACGTGGTCGACCCGGCCAGCAGCAGCGCCGCGCTCACGCCCGCCAGGGGCAGGGCGGTCAGCCGCACGACGATGCGGTACAGCAGCGTCAACGTCAGCGCCGCCAGCAGCGCCGAGAGCCAGTTGATGGCCGTGGCCGGATGGGAGAACGGCCAGAGAGCCGCGAGGCGACTGAGCAAGGTGTAGAGCGCAAACCCCGGCGGGTGTGCGATGCCCAGCGTGGCCCCGGCCAATTGGTATTCGCCCGCGTCGGCCGGCAGCAGCCCCGGCGCGAGCGTGAGCGTGTACAGCGCGAGGAAGAACAGAAAGAGCGCCGCTTCCAGGCCGGTGACGGGCCAACGTCGTCGCGGAACAGCGGCGGTCATGTCACCTTCAGCGCATCGGCATAGGCGGCGGCGGTTTCGCGGGCGGCCTTCTCCCATGAAAATGTTTGGGCCTGTGCCAGCCCGCGCGCCCGCAGGTCGGCGTGCACGGTCGGCTCGACCACAATCGTCAGCAGCGCCGCGCCGAAGGTACGCGTGTCGTCCGCCGGCACCAGGTAGCCCGCGCTGCCCATCACCTCCGGCAGCGAGCCGCCCGTGGTGGTCACCACTGGCACGCCGCAGGCCATGGCCTCCAGCGGTGGCAGCCCAAAGCCCTCGTACACGGAGGGGTAGCCGAACGCCAGCGCCCCGCGATAAAGCGCCGGCTTGTCGGCCTCGGCCACTGGGCCGATGAACTTCACCGTGTCGGCTACTTTCAACTCCGTCGCCAGGGCCGGGTAGTCCTCATAGTGCGGGCTGTCGGGCGCGGGCAGTTGCCCGCCGATGACCAGCGGGTAGCCCTGCCCAATCGACCCGGCCGCCCAAGTCCAGGCCGACAGCAGGCCGCGCACGTTCTTGCGCCGGTCGAACCCGCCCAGGTAGAGCACATAGCCCTCCTCCAGCCCGTACTTCAGCCGGAGGGGATCATCCACCTGC
>JAYUUW010000488.1:0-9666 GCA_043754665.1 Anaerolineales bacterium
GCACGGCGGGTGCCTCTTCGGGAGGGGCGGTCGTTTCAGTGCTCGCCGCCGCCGTCGGGCGTGGGCCGGGCGGGTTGACCACGAAGGTCACGAAGGCCAGCTCTCCCGGCTTCACCGTCACCGCCTGCTGGTAGAGCTTGGTGGTGCTGACCGACACTGAGTACAGCCCCGGCGCCATGTCGGTGATGGCGAAGTTCTCCTGCACCAGGTCGTCGCCGTTGATGCCGTTGGGGTCGTCGGCATAGGTCAGCACAAAGCGGTTGCGCGGCGTCTCGCTGATGGTGTTCACCGGGCGGATAGCCACGGTCACCTCGTGCAGCACGTGGCCGCTGGTGTCGACCACGCGCCCGGCAATCGCCCCCCACGGCGTGCCGTCCACGGTGTACGGCTTAAGCCACAGCTCGGGGTTACGCGTGGCGGTGTAAATGTTCTCGCCCACGCGCACCTCAAAATGCAGGTGTGGGCCGATGGCCACGCCGGTCGAGCCCACCAGACCGAGCGCGTCGCCCACCGCCACGTGCGCGCCCACCACCACCTCCACCGCCTGCATGTGGCCGTATAGGTTGAACACCGGCTGGCCGTTATAGGTCTCGTCCAACTGCACCACCACCAGCCGCCCATAGAACTTGGTTGACGGCCCGAACGCCATAAACTCGTCGTCGCCGGCCACCAGCACGGTGCCGGCCCCGGCCGCAATAATCGGTGTGCCGCTGCCGTTGAAGAACTCCACGCCATGATGCGGTTCGCGAGCGCCGTTCTGTGTGGAGCCGTACGGATAAGAACGGTCCACGTAATCGACATTGCCGTCGCCGCTGGGGATGGGCCGCGCCAGCCACAAGTGCTGGGCGGCCACGGCGCAGGCGGCGTCGGCGCACGGCGTCACCGGCGGCGCGCTGGTGGGGGCGGCCGTGGCGCGCGGCGTGATGGTCGGCCCGCTGGTGGGCAGCGGCCCCGCCAGCGGCGTCGAGGTCAACTCGTCGGCCGGGGTCACGCTGGCGGCGGCGGTCCAGGTGGCAATCGGCGCGCGGGTAGCAATCACCGGCGCCGTGCCCGGCCCGCCAATCGGCAGAGGGCCGTTGCAGGCCACGGCGGCCAGCAGCCCGGCCAACCCCGCCAGCAGCCATGCGCGCCGGCCCGCGCCAGTGGGGCGAGCCGGCCTCAATGCCGGTCCCGCAGCAGCCGGTCGAGGGCGGCCAGGGCGTCGTTAGCCCGCGCTTCCAGCCCGGCCAGTTCTTTGAGCCAGGCGTCGGCCATGGCGCGGTCCTTTAGCTCCACGGCGTTGGCGCGCACGTTCAGGGCGGCCCCGCGCAGCCCGGCCTGCGCCAAAAAGCCCGCCGAGCCCGCGTCGGAGATGGCGTTGAGGTTGCCCACCTCGGCCGCGATGACAGCCAGGTTCATGGTCGCCACGGCGTCGCGCGCCACCTTCAGCGGCACCTCGGTGGCATGCAGGTAGCCCTGCTCAATCGCCTCGGCGCGGGCGGTCTGTTCATCAGGCGTGGTCTTGGGCAATTGCATGGCGGCCATCACCGCCACAAAGGCGGCGGCGTCGTCGCCGGCGGCTTGGGTCAGCCCGGCGCGCAGCCCCTCGGCCCGGTCGAGCACCGACTGCATTTGCGCTTCGACGGCGGCATACTTCTTCTTTACCAGTGTCAGCCGCGCCACCATGCTCACCAGCGCGGCGGCCATGGCGGCGGCGTACGCAGCGGCGGCACCGCCCCCCGGCGCGGCGGTGCCGGCGGCCAGGTCATCCAGAAAGGCGGGTGTCAGGCCGGCGGCAGCCGGGGCGTGCGCCGCTTCCTCGGCTTCGTCGGCCGCCAGGCGGTTCTCCAGAATCTGGTCGCTTTCCAGGTTGTCGAGCTGTAAGTACCACTGGGCGGCGTCGACCAGCGCGGCCTGCGGGATCATGCCGACCAACTCGCTGCGGGTGACCGCCGCGCCATAGCGGGCGGCCTCGCGCCGCACAAACTCGACCACGCGCGCCACCGGCGTCTGCGTGAAGTCGGTCAGGTTCATGCTCACCTGCGCCTGGCCCTCCACCTTGAGGCCCATGGCCTTCACGTAGCGCAGCCCGCCCGAGGAATGGCGCACGGCCTTGGCGATCTTCTCGGCCACGCCCACGTCGGCCGTGTTGAGGTAGACATTGTAGGCCACCAGGAACGCCCGCGCGCCGATGATGACCGCGCCGGCCGGCCCCACGCGGCGCGGCCCATAGTCCGGCTCGCGCCGGGGCAGGGTGGCGATCTCGTCCTTGAGTTTTTCGTACTGCCCGCGCCGGATGTTTTCGAGATTTTGGCGCTCGGGGCGGGTGGCGGCGGCCTCGTACAGATAGACCGGCAGCCCCAGCTCGCGGCCCACGCGCTCGCCCAGCCGCCGCGCCAGTGCCACGCACTCGTCCAGCGTCACGGCGTGGAGGGGCACAAACGGCACCACATCGGTTGCGCCCAGGCGCGGATGCGCGCCCTGGTGCTCGTCCAGGTTGATCAACTCGGCCGCCTTGGCGATGCCCGCAAACATGGCGGCCAACACGGCCTCGGGCGCGCCCACTAGCGTGACCACGGTGCGGTTGTGGTCATGGTCCGAACTGACGTTGAGCACGCGCACGCCCTCGCCGCCGGTTTCGAGCGCGGCCACAATGGCCTCGACGACATGCGGCCGGCGGGCCTCCGAGAAATTAGGGACACATTCGACGAGCGGCTGTGCGAGGGACATCAAGCGCCTCCGACCGGGTAGTGCGCGGAACCTGCGGGCCGTGCACAAAAACGCCGTCGAGTGCGCGACGGCGATGAAAATTATACCAGCGGAGAGAAAGGTCAGAAGTCGGCGGCGGCGAGCGGGAGAAAGCAGTCGGGGCCAGTCAGAAGTGTTGACTGGCCCCGACGGGTTGGCATTCATTGGTAGCATTGGTGGCTAGAAACTGCCTTCTTCGGCCACTGGCTTGGCCCAGCCCTTTTTCTTAGCGCAGCATCTCTTTCTTTATTCTCTGGCGGTCCGCTAAGCCAGACAATTGCCTTTCAGGCCCAGCGTCTTGAGGTGCGCGAAGCTGACGAGCTTCTGGGTCTCTTCGTCCCACAGGCGCAGCGAGACGCACTTGAGGCTGCCCAGCAGCGAGATGGTGCTCACCTGCTGAAACTCGGGGTTGTCGTCGTGGCAGGCTTGCAGTGCATAGTTGGGGATGCGCACGCTCAGGTGGTGAATGTGGTGCAGGCCGATGTTGCCGGTGATCCATTGCAGCAGCTTGGGCAGCTTGTAATACGAACTGCCTTGCAGTGCGGCCTGGGCGAACTCCCACTCGCTGGAGTGTTCCCAGTAGGTGTCTTCAAACTGGTGCTGAATGTAGAACAGCCACACGCCGATGGTGGCGCCGATGAGAATAATCGGCAATTGCAGCGCGATCACCGTGCCAAAGCCAACGAAGTAGCCCAGCACCATGAAAGCCGCCAACAGCGCTAGATTGGTGAAGTGCACGCTCCACTGCTCGCGCTTGCCGGTGGTGGGCAGCGCGAGCCGCTGGGCGAAGATGAACAGGATCGTGGGCGCGACGCCGAACAGCACGATCGGGTGGCGGTAGATGCGGTAGACCAGCTTTTTCCAGCCCGGCAGCTTGAGGTACTCGCGCACGGTGTATGTGATCGGCACATCCCAACTCGCGCGCCGGTCGAGGTCGCCGGCGGTGGCATGGTGCAGGGCATGGTTGTGCCGCCACGAGAAGAACGGCGTGAGCGCAAAGATGCCGCTCAGGCTGCCAACGATCTCATTGGCGCGGTTTGACTTGAAGTACGAGCCGTGGCCGCAGTCGTGCAGGATGATGAAGATGCGCACCATGAAGCCGGCCGCCACGGCCGCCAGCACCAGCGTCAGTAGGTACGATACGCGCATGCTGTAATACATCGCCACCCACAATCCGATGTACGGCCCAAAGGAAGTCACCAGTCCCCACACGCTGCGGCGCAGATCTGGCTTGGCATATTGCGCGACAACTTTTTGCCACGCACGAGTTTTAACGGGGGTCGGGGGGGCTGCGACGGCGGTCTCCATCCAGGGCGATCTCCTTAAACATCTTTTGAATCTGAAAAGTGGGCGGGGGGCCGGAGTCTGGCAGAGGTCCACAGCCGCGAGGCCGCTCCCAATACAGAGTGCTGCTCATATTGTAGCACGGGCAGAGCGTGATATACTCCGCTTGGCCGCCGGCCGCCGAATTCTCATGAATGACTTAGCTTGGTTCCAAACGCAGCTTGAAGCGAGCAGCGCCGGTTTCGCGTGGGCCGTGGCCCAGGTGCCGGTCGAGCGCCAAGACCGTGAGCCCCCCGCGCCGCTCGGCGGCTGGTCGGCGGCCCGGCATGTGTTTCATATGCTGTTCTACGAGCGCGAAGTCGCGCTGCCCAATTGGGGCTTGTGGCTGGGCCGCAGCCTCGATCTGGCCGCCGTGGTGCCCGATGAAGACATTGCCTGGGACTCGCAGGCTGCCGTCGCCGCGCTGCTGGCCCAATGGCAGCAGGGGCGCGCGGCGCTCATAGCGCTGCTGCCGCAATTCTCTGAGGCCGCCTGGGACGAAACCCGCCCGACCGTGTGGGGCGCGGTGCCGCTGCGCTGGGTGGTCAGCAAGACCTACCAGCACACCGCCCAACACATTCACGAAGTGCTGGCGCTGGCCCTCGACTGGGACGACGCCGAGGCGCAAGCGCGTCGGCGCTGACCGCATGGCGCGCACCCGTTCCTCCTCGCCGCGCCCGCTGTGGTGGCTGGCCGTGCCGGCGCTGCTGCTGGCGGCGCTGTATGCCTGGCTGAGCGGCCGGCCGGTGGTGCCGCCTGATGGCGGGCCGGTCTTCTACCCCGCGCTGGTGATTTATAACTTCACGGCCACGGCGCTGGCCACTGCCCTGGCGCTGGTTGCCATGCTGGTGTTCGGCATGTGGCTGCCGCAGGCGCTGGGCCGCCAGCCGCGCGCCTGGGTCAGCGGCGGGGCGGTGCTGCTGGCGCTGGCGGCCAGCGCGCTGAGTTGTTGGGGGACGCTGCCGCAGACCTTTACGCCCTACCGCCATCTCGACCGCGTGACGCAGGGCGGCCATGTGTATCAACTGGGCCTGCGCGCGGTGCTGGCCGAGAATGAATACGTTTACGTGCTGTGCACTTGCGACCCCAGCGGCCTGAACTGCGTCTGTCACGATCTGGTGGCGACCACGGCCGAGGCCGTGACCGCGCCGCCCAAGCTAAGCTTTGATCTGGTGACCAACCGTTTCACGGTGCAGGTGGGGGAAACGACGGTCTATGAATTCACACCCTGAGTGCGCGTGCGCCGGCGACGCCTGATGGGTCAACCGCTTATTTCCCCGCGCCGGCCCTGGGCGCTGGCCGTGCTGGCGCTGGCCCTGGCCGGGCTGGCCTGCGCCCGGTCCGATGTGCCGGTGGACCTGGCGGCCATCACGCCGGTGGGCGCGGTAACGCCCCTGTGGCTGCAAGGCGCGCCGCCCGGTGAGCCCACCGTCACCCTGCCGCCGCCCACACCGCCGGTGGCGGGCGCGCCGTCGCCGACCCCACGCCCCACCCAAGATATCAGCCAGCCGCCCACGCCGGATGCCACGCGGCCCGCGGTGGAGCGGCAGTCCGAAGAACTGTACACCGTCGTGGCCGGCGACTCGCTCAACGCCATCGGTGAGCGCTATGGCGTTTCTGGGGCCGAGATCGCCGCCGCCAACGACATGGACGTGAACGACACACTCTTCACCGGCCAGGTGCTGCGCATCCCGGTGCCCAGCCAAACCACCGTCGGCTCCGACCTCAAGCTGCTGCCCGACAGCGAATTTGTCTACGGCCCCTCGCTGACCGATTTCAACCTCAACGCCTTCATTGACGCCTATGGCGGCTATTTGTCGACCTACACCGAGGAGATTCCCGGCCGCTATCTCGACGGCTCGGATCAGGCCCGCCTGCTCAGCGGGGCCGACATCGTGCGCACGGTGGCCGAGCGCTACTCGGTCAGCCCGCGCCTGCTGCTGGCCGTGTTGGAATACCAAAGCGGCTGGGTGCGCGACCAGAACCCCGGCGACAACACCCTCACCTTCCCTATTGGGCGCGTGGAAGTCGGGCGCGAGGGCCTCTACCGCCAACTGGCCTGGGCGGCCAACCAATTGAACTATGGCTATTACGCCTGGCGCGCCGGCGGCCTGGTGTCGTGGGGCTTTGGCAGCGGCACGCTGCGGCTGGTGGCCCCCGGCCAGAACGCCGGCACGGTCGGCGTGCAGAACTTTCTGGCCGGCCTGCTGAGCGCCGCGGCCTGGGACGAGGCCGTCAAGGCCGATGGCTTCTATGCGACCTACACGGCGCTTTTCGACAGCCCCTTTCGCGTGGCAGTCGAGCCGCTGGTGCCGGACAACCTGCTCCAGCCGATTTTGCAATTGCCCATTGAGCCTGACACGGTGTGGTCGTTCACCGGCGGGCCGCACGGCGCATGGGACACCGGCTCGGCTTGGGGCGCGCTCGACTTCGCGCCGCCCAGTGACGCGCTCGGCTGCGTCCCCTCCGACCAGTGGGTGGTGGCCGCCGCGCCCGGCCTGATTCTGCGGACCGGCGACGGCGCGGTGCTGCAAGACCTGGATGAAGACGGCTACGAGCAGACCGGCTGGGTGCTCTTCTACATGCATCTGGAAGTCCGCGACCGAGTAGCGCCGGGCGCCTATGTGCAGGCCGGCGACCGCCTCGGCCACCCCTCCTGCGAGGGCGGCGTGTCCGACGGCACGCATATGCACTTTGCGCGCAAGTACAATGGTGAGTGGATCGCCGCCGATGGGCCGCTGCCGTTTGTGCTCGACGGCTGGGTATCGGGCGGCCTGGGCCAGGAGTATGATGGCATTCTTACGAACGGCGTGGAGACGCTGGAAGCCTGCGCCTGCCGCGCCGACGGCAATGCGGTGAGCCGCCCATGAACCCACGGATTAAGTACAACCCGCGCCGGCGCCGTTCGGCCAACCGCGACGACGACGACGACGAGCCTGAGAATGACGGGCTGGGGTGCGCCCGCTACCTGTGGCTGATCATGCCGCTCATCGCCGTGGCGTTTGTGTGGGTGTGGCGTTCGCGGGCGGCCGGCCCCGACCCGCTGCCGACGCAGACCGTCGCGCCGACCGTGGCGCAGGTGGTCGTCACGATTACGCCGGGGCCATTGACCGAGGTGCTGGCGACCACCGCCGTGCTTGAAGCCACGGTGACGGCCGAGCCGGGCACCCCCACCGACATTCCCCTGCCCACCAGCACCCTGCTCCCGGAGCCGTCGCCCTCGCCTACGGCCATCCAGACACCTGCGACCACTATTTTCTACGTCACGCAGTCCGGCGATACGCTGGCGGCGCTGGCCGCGCGCTTTGGCGTCAACCCGGTCGACATCGTCGCGCCGCAGGGCCTTAAGGGCGCGGTCATGTTGGCCGCCGACCAACTGCTCGTCATTCCCAACATATTGGGCGCGGTGGGGCCGGGCAACAAGCTGGTGCCCGACTCCGAAGTTGTCTTTAGCGGCGCGGCGGCCGGCTTCGACCCGCAGGCGTTTGCCGAGCAGCAGGGCGGCTATCTGGCCAGCTACCTGGGCTACGCCGACGAGAGCACCCAGCGCGGCGGCAAGGTGCTGGCCGTGGCGGCGCGCGATCACTCCATCAACCCGCGCCTGCTGGTGGCGCTGCTTGAAGACCTGAGCGGCTGGGTGACCAACCCCTCGCCCAGCGGCGATGAACTCAAGTATCCCTATCACTACGTCCACGACTACCTGCTGAACCTCAACGCTCAGCTCACCTGGGCCACCAGCCAGATCGCCATCGGCTATTACGGCTGGCGGGCCGGCACGCTGACCGAGCTGACCTTTAAGGACGGCTCGACGCTCCGCCTCAACCCGCAGTTGAACGCCGGCACGGCCGCGCTGCAATACTTCTACGCCCAGGTGCTCGACCGCGCCGAATGGGAGCACGCCGTCGGCGCGGACGGCTTTGCCAACACCTACCAGCAGTTGTTTGGCGACCCGTTCAGCCGCGAGCTTAGCCCGCTGCTGCCGGCCGACCTGACGCAGGTGCAGATGTCGCTGCCGTTTCCTATTGGGCAGACCTGGGCCTATACCGGCGGCCCGCACGGCGCCTGGGAGTTGGGCGGGGCGCAGGCCGCGCTCGACTTTGCGCCCAGCGCCACCGTGGGCGGGTGCGCCGACAGCAACGCCTGGGTGACGGGCGTGGCCGCTGGGCTGGTGCTGCGCTCGAACAACGGCGCAGTGGTGGTCGACCTGGACGGCGACGGCGCGGAGGCCACCGGCTGGGTGATCTTGTACCTGCACGTCGCCACGCGCGACCGGGTAAAGGCCGGCACGCTGGTCGAGCGCGGCGGCCACATTGGCCACCCCTCCTGCGAGGGCGGGCGCGCCACCGGCACCCATCTGCATATCGCCCGCAAGTACAATGGGGAGTGGATCCCGGCCGACGGCCCGGTGCCGTTCACCCTGAGCGGCTGGGTGGCTGGTCCGGGGAAGGGGGAATATTACGGCACGCTGACGCGGGATGGGGTGGTGGTCGAAGCCTGCACCTGCACCGCCGCCTGGACCGCCATCCGCAATGATCGTTGAGGGTGCTCAGGTTGAGCACTTGGTAGAACATGGATTGGTATGGTGATGTCATCGCTGCCTTTTCTGAAACGGCTCATCCCCCTGGTGGCCGCGCTGGCGCTGGGCCTGACCGGCTGCGCGCCGCTGCCGCCGGCCCAAGTGCCGGCCGCGCTTGCCACTTCCACTGTGGCGGCGGTCGCCACCGCCTCGCCCACGCCTGACTACGACGCCACGCCGCTGCCCACGCGCGAGCCGTTTGGCGTGGGCAATGTGCTGGCCTACGTGACGCAATCGGGCGACACGGTGCTGGCGCTGGCCGCGCACTTCAACACCACCGCCGCTGAGATTGTGGCCCTCAACCCCAGCCTATCCCTGACGCGCACCCTGGCCTCGGGCCTGGCCCTGAGCATCCCGGCCTATTGGTTCCCCCTCGGCGGCACGGCTTACAAGATGATCCCCGACAGCGAGTTAGTCTACAGCCCCACCAGCGTGGGCTTCGACATCGACGCCTACGTGGCCGCGCAGCCGGGCTACCTCAAGACCATGTCGGCCTTTGTGGCTCAGCGCAACCGCACGGCGGCGCAGGCGGTGCTGTACGTGGCGCGGCAGTACTCCATCAACCCGCGTTTGCTGCTGGCGCTCATGGAGTGGCGCACCGGCGCGCTGACCCAGCCGGAAGTGTCCGACGACGTGCGCGCCAACCCGTTTGGGGCGCTGCCCAAGCGCGGCTTCGTGACGCAGCTCATCTGGGTCGCCGAGCGCCTGAGCGAAGGCTACTATGGCTGGCGCACCGGACGCCTGACCTCGCTGCTGCTGCCCGACTCGACCACCACCCGGCCGGACTACTACCAGAGCGCGGGCAGCGTGGCCGTGCAATACCTCTTCGCGCAATGGATGGGGCTGGATGAGTTCAACGCCGCCACCGGGCCAGCCGGGTTCGCCTCGACCTATATTGCGCTATGGGGCAACCCGTTCGACCGGCCTCCCGTGGATGTGATTACCGGCGACCTGGAGCAGCCCGCCTTCGCGCTGCCGTTCACCGATGGGCAGATTTGGAACTTCACCGGCGGGCCGCACCCGGTGTGGGGCGACAGCAC
>JAYUUW010000489.1:0-1786 GCA_043754665.1 Anaerolineales bacterium
GCAAGACACGGTGCTGGTGGAGGCCTGGGTGCGGCTCTACAACTTGACCAAGCCCATTCAACTGTGGGGCGGCCAAAGCATCACCGGGCAGGCGTTGGCACAGTCTCTTCTGGATCGAGCTATTCCGGTGGTGTGGGATGTCGCCAATGTCTGCCGAGTCGGCTCGTGCAGCCAAATCTACTGCCGGGACGGCCGGTGCGTTTACGCCGACGCGGCGCCGGGGGTCGACCCAATCTACATGCACCCGGCGCTGCGCGGCAACCGGGCGGCGGTGGTGGGCCTATTGGCCCATGAGATCTTCCACCGGACCCAGCCCTTTGGGCCAGTGGGGGACACTCGCTTCGAAGAATATTGGGCCACGTTCATTCAGGCCCAAGTTTTCCCGGCGAGCCAGCTGCGTTTCGACGAGTATGACCCGTTGGTTCCGAGCCAGTTGGTCGCCTGGATCAAAGCCAACGCCTTGAACGTTTATCTGGCGTTTGAGGCCTACCCGGCGGGCGTCACGCCCCGCTGGGACCCTAACCTGAAGGCGGGGGCCAACCCGGCGGCCACTCCGCCCCGTGACGCGCAAGCCGTCAGCGCGGGTGATCCGTTCGCCGCGGTGCCACCCGAGGCCAGAGCCATACCTTAGGGCCGCCATAAAACCGTTGGACTGAGAACCCGCCCATAAGTCGCGCTACCGTGCTCCGAATAGCGGCAGCCGGCACCTAGCCCGAACAGGAGAGCGCCATGTATCACATTGATCCGAACCTCAACACGGCTTTGGAACGGCAGGCCGAGCGGGTGCGCGCCATCCGGGCGGTCGGCCAAACGCAGCCGCGCGAACCCGCCGCCGCGGTGTGGCTGAACACCGACCGGCCCTCCCACCCACAGCGCGGCCGCCGGCGACGCTGGTGGCCGGCGGTGGCCGTCCTGCTCATCGGGCTCGCGCTGGCGCTGGTCGCCTGGACCGGCACCGCCCACGGAGCGGTGCGCGCGTGGGGCTGGTAGCGGCCGGGCAGCGGAGCAGCCGCGCCGATTAGAGGAGAGAGGCCAATGAAGCGACGAATCCTGGTGGCCGTGGGTGTGAGCCTGCTCATCGCCGCGTTCGCCGGCGTGACCCGGCTGGCGAACACCTATGTCAATGAATTCCTGAGCCGCTATCCGGGCGTCGTCATCGTCGCCGAAGGCGGGTATGACTTCACTGGCCTGCGCGACGGCGACATCCTCCGGCAAGGCACGTACCAGACCGGGGACGCGCTGCCCACGGTCAAGCGCTGGTATATGGCGCGCCTGCAGATCGCGCCGGCGTCGGACATGAACCTGAACGGCGACTGCGTCTGGTTGACGGGTTCGAAGCTGGTCGTGCGCCTCGTGCGCACGGTGTCGGTGCTGTTGTGCCCGGTGCCCGCGGGGACGCGCGTGGTCGTCACCGAGCGCGTGGATGTCCGGCCCTGACCGGGTTGGCGGCCGTGGGTCGGCTGGCCACCGGGAGCGTCGCGCGACTGCGCCCCCGGCGCGGATTGCGCGGCAGCCAGTTCGTCCAACTGGCGCTGCCGCCCCGCGAGCAGGCCCGTCACGCACGGCGCGGTCAGCCGCGCGCTGTGTTAGCCGGGAAACGCGCTGATCGCCACCCCGCGTCGCCCCGCGCAGCCCGCCCATACAGACGGGTCTGCGCCCGGTAAGTACCGAATTCGTCCCGGAAAGCAGGCGCGCCGAGGCCGGGGCCATCCCCGGCGTCAACCCGGCCGCCACATGCCTGCTGCCGGTCTTTCACGCCGGGCGTCGCCCACTGGCTCTCGTGGCG
>JAYUUW010000490.1:0-10145 GCA_043754665.1 Anaerolineales bacterium
ACGAGGGCCGGTCATGACCGGCCCTCGTGCTGCGTTTTGTCGTCCGCTCTATAACAACGGCTGCGACTAACCAGCTAACCATCATTCCTGCGACTGTCAGATTCTTGGTTGAATTACACGGTTCTGTTTGTAGCAAGCGCCGGGCGTTCGGCCCAGCAAGAACTCTGGGCTTGCGAACGCCCCTACGAAAACCGTTATTCGTTGGCAGCGCGCAGAGGTCATTGCACTGGGCCTTACATCCATCAGGGGGGCGGGCATCAGCCCAATGAGCCGAAGCGCTCCAAGAACTGCTGCGCCTCGGCGTAGCCATCGAAGTGGCGCTCGGCCTGGCGAAAGGCCTCAGTGTGGGCGTAGTGGCGGCCGTTGACCACCTGCACGCCCAGGTGCTTGTGCAGCAGTTCGTGGTACATCACAAAGTCGATGACGGCGCGCGGCACGCCGGGGTCGTCGAGCGCCTGGCTGATCATCAGCCGGTCGCCGGAGCGCTGGTAGTAGCCCAGCAGCCGGCCGGTGATGGTGCGGCTCCAGGTGAGGCGCGGGCGGGCCAGGCCGCCGCCAAAGTAGCGGGTGTTGACGGCGTCAAACACTTCCTCTAAGTCATAGTGCCGGCCGCGCAGCGCCCCCGGCGGCGGCGCGGTCAGCAGCTCCAGCGCGGCGACGGTCTCGGCGTAGTCATCGCTATTGGCATAGGCGTGCAGGCGGGCCTTGATTGGCTGGCGCGCAAAGCCCAGCGCGGCGCGCAGCACGGCCTCCAGCACCTCAGGCGGGGCGTAGAGGTAGCCGGGCGAGAAGGTGACGCACAGCGGGTCGGTGCGGCCCTTGCCCTCGGGCCGCATGCGGTACAGGTAGGCCATGGGGTAGAACTCCAGCCGCACCGGGCAGCCCACCAGCGCGGGGCGGCGCGGCCAGGGCGCGGTGGTGAGCATGTGCCGGGCCAGCGCCAGCGCCGACGCCACCGAGAGCACATTCTCGGCTTCACCCAAAAACTTTAACCACTGGTAGGCATGGCGCGACTGGGCCGGAAGCTGGCTGGGGCCGCTGCCGCGCTCGGCCAGCAGCGCTTCGACCAGCGCGGCCTGGTGCTCGGCCTCGGCGGCGATGCCGGCGGCGGGCGCGGCGGCCCCCTCCTCCGGCAGGCCGGCCAGGGGCGCGAGCCGTTCGTTCAGGTCACGCGCCTGGCTGATGAGGTGGCGCAGGCGCGGCGCGACAGCGAGAGCAGCCGCGGGGCCGGCCTCGCCCTCGGCGGCGGGGCCGGGCAGTTGCGCCAGGTCGAGCGACTTTAGAAATTGATAGGCGCGGTACGACGGACCCGGCAAGGCGCTGGGCGTGCTGCGCGCCGCACGGCAGGCGGCCTCCACCTGATCGATGACGCCCTGCACCCACTGCCGGAAGGCGGGGGCCTGCGCGGCCGGCAGCCCGGCGGTGAGCGTGGCGCGGGCGCGGTTGGCGCTGGCGACGAGACCGGTGAAGCGGAGGGGGCGGGGAGGCATGGGGGCGGGTGGAGTCTAGAGGGCCGGAGGCGACGGGGGACTCGGGGGACTCAAGGGACTCGGGGGCGGGTAGACATAAGCATATGAGGCAATCGACCTGGCTAAATTTATCACGACACCGGGTGCGGCGAAATCCCCATTTGGCACTGGGGATACATCAATCACGAACAGCCCTCGGAACATAGCCGCCCCTGAGTCCCCCCTCCTAGCGCACTGTGAACGCCGGCAGCACCACCGCATCCGCTTCACCCGCACCCACGGCGAGGCGCGTGCCGGTCTCGGGCAGGTAGAGGCCGAGCGCCACGGTGTAGTCGCCGGGCGGCAGGTCGAAGGTGTAGTCGTCGCGCACGTACTCCTGCGACTGCCAGAGCGAGGTGGGGTACGCGCCCGCTTGGGGCTGCGCATCCTGCTGGGCGACGGTTTGGCCGGCGGCGTCGCGGATATGCACAAAGACCGTGTAGTCGTCGGCCAGGGGGGCCAGCGCCTGCCAGGCCAGCGCCAGAGTCGTGGCCGCGCCCGCCGCGCCGGGGGTGAGCGTGTAGCCGGTAAGCGCGATCAGCGGCGCGCCGGACGGGTCGGACAGCACGGCTTCGGAAGGCACGGCGACGGCGGGCGGCTCATAGACCCGGTTGACGGCCTGCACGTCGAGCGCGGCCAGCGTAGCGGTGGCGGGGCCGGCGGTGATGGTCAGGTCGGCGGGGCCGGCGGGGAAGTCGGCTGGCACGCGCAGATCGTAGCGGTCGACCAGGGCGTCGCCGGGGGCGAGGCCGGCGAGAGGCAACGTGCCGTGGGCGGGGTCGCCTTCATATAGAAGCGTATCGCCCAGGCGCACGTGCACGGGGCCGGCAACGCCCGCCTGCCAGAAGAGCGTGAGCAGCAGGCGCTCGCCCTGGCGCGGCGTGGGCGTGTTCACAGCGTAGCCCAGCAGCGCGGGGGCGAGGGCGGCGGTGGCGGGCGCGGTTACCCCCTGCTCCTCCCGTAACGTCTCCGGGCCGGCGGCGAGATTGCCGGGCAGGGTCAGCGGCGGCAGCGGCGCGCGGTCGCCGGCATACGCGCCGGTGGCGGTCAGGCGCGGCAGGCTGGCGGCGCTGCCTTCGGAGTACACACCGATTTTCACGGTGTAGTCACCCGGCGGCAGGCCGGCCGGCAGCGGTATGGCGAGGCGCACCAGCAGCGTGTCGCCCACCTGCCACATCTCGGAGGGATAGTTGAAGCCGCCGCTCTGCGACCAGGGCTGGCCCCAGGCATCCACCAGGCGGGCGTAGGGTAAGTAGTCGCCGGCCGCGGGCAGGTTGTCGACCTGCCAGCGCACATCCACCAGCAGCTGCGCGGCCTCGGGCAGCAGTTGATAGCCGGTGAGGCGCAGCACGTTGCCAAAGTTCTCATCCAGCGGCGCGAAGGCGGGCAGCGGCACGGCCGCGCCCTCGGCGAAGCGATAGATGCGGTAGCTGGGCTGATAGTCCGGGTCGAGCGGCGCAGCGGCGAGCGCTGGCTCCCAGGCGGCGGTCCAGGCGGCGGGCAGCGGCGCGGAGCGGGCCAGCGCGTAGAGCGCCGGGCCGTGCGCGGGCACCGCCAGGCTGGTGCCGCCGGTGAGCCAGCGCAGTTGGTCGAAATCGCGCGCCAGGTAGGCCAGCGTGGGGTGGCGGTAGTGGATGCTCGACACGTAGACGGCCGTGCCGGCGAGTTCGGTTTGGGCGTTCAGGTAGGCGGCAATGCCGGTCAGGTCGGCGTCGTTGTTCTGGCGCTGGCTGGGCAGCGCGGCCCACACGTTGAAGTAACTGCTGCCGGTGGTGTAGACGCCCGCCGCCAGCACCGCCAGCGCAATGACCGCCTGGGGATAGGCCACCGGCAGCAGCGGCCCCGGCAGGCGCTGCTGCACCCAGCGGTAGGCCGCCAGCACGCCGCGCGCCGGAAACACAAACAGCAGCGGCACCAGCCCGAAGGCGCGGATGTTGGAGGGGAAGATGTCGTGCACGCTGAGCGCGGTGGGCAGCAGCATGAGCGGCACCCATATCAGCAGCAGCACCGCCGCCGCCCAGCCCGCCCCGGCGCGCAGACCAGGCTTGGGCCAGCGCAGCACCTGCCACAAAGTAATCAACCAGCCGAGCACGAAGGCCGCGCCCAGCACCTGCCCGAACAGCGGCAGGCCCGGCAGATTGTAGCGGTCGTAGGGCTCGCCGTTGATGAACAGCATTTCGAAGGCGCGGCGGAAGCCTTGCAGCAGCAGTGCGCCCTCGCCGGCTTGGGGGGCCACCTGCGCGGCGCGGTTGAAGAAGTCTTCGGGGTGCTGCCAGAAGTACACGCCCAGCGGCGCGAAGGCCGCCGCCGCCGTTAGCGTGAACACGCCGAAGCCGGCCAGCGCCCGCGTAAACGCGCCGCGCTCCACGCGCTGGGCGCGGGCGGCCTGCACCAGCACGGCCAGCCAAAAGACCGCCAGCGGCAGCGGGAAGAAGCGCGCGGCGAGGTAGGTATAGGCGGCCAGCCCGGTGAACAGCCCGGCCAGCGCGAACCAGACCGCCGGTCGGCTGAACAATCGCCGGCCGCCGGGCTGGGCCAGCAGCCGCACCGCGCGCAGCAGACAGCCGAGCGCCAGCGCCTGCACCACCGGCTCGCTGATGACGCGAAAGCCGAAGCGCGAAAAGGTGACATGGAAGAAAGCGGTGGCGAGGCAGGCCGTGGCCAGCACGGCGATGGGCAGGCTGCGGTCGCCGGTGGGTGAGTCGTCGCCGAAGCGCAAGACCTCGCGCAGCGCGAAGAAGCCGGTGGGCAGGGCCAACACGCCCAGCATGGCCGCCGCCAGCCGCAGCGTGAACACCGACGAGCCGCCCAGCCGAAACCACAGCGCCAGCCAGTAGTAGTAGAGGGCCTCGTGGCCGGTGAAGGCGGTGATGAAGACCGGCCGGTAGCCGTCGAAGGCGACGGCGTTGCCCAGCAGCGCGGTGGCGGCCAGGTCGTAGTGCAGGCCGGGCGGCACACTGCTGAGGTGCCACAGCCGCAGGAACGCGCCCGCTAAGACGATGAGGACGAGGAGGGCGCGGTAGCGGCGGGGCATGGGCCGGAGATTAGCCGGCCAGCGCTTGCGCCAGGTCGACGGTGAGGTCGTCGAGCGCTTCGATGCCGGCCGACAGGCGCACGCAGCCGTCACCGATGCCCAGGGCGGCGCGCTGCTCCGGGGTGAGGGCGCGGTGCGAGGCGATGGCCGGGTAGGCGGCCAGCGTGGCCACATCGCCCAGCGTGGCGAGGCGTTGAATGACGGTCAGCCGCTGCATGAAGGCAAAGACCGCGGCTCGGCCGCCGGGCAGGTCGAACGCCAGCATGGCGCCGAAGCAGCCGGGGCGCAGCAGCCGCGCCGCCAGCGCGTGATCGTCATTGGCGGGCAGGCCCGGATAGTGCACGGCGGTCACACGCGGGTGCGCGGCCAGCCACACGGCCAACCCGGCGGCGTTGTGGTTCTGCTCGCGCACGCGCAGGGCCAGGGTGCGGAGGCCGCGCAAGGCCAGGTAGGCGTCAAACGGCGAGAGGTTGCTGCCGAGCGTCGTGCGCGCGCGCCGCAGCGCGTCGGCCTCTTCGGCGCGGGCGGCGACGACCACGCCGGCCAGAATGTCGCCGTGCCCGCCGAGGTATTTCGTGGCCGAGTGGACGACGTAGTCCGCGCCGAGCGTGAGCGGCTGAATAAGGTAGGGCGTGCTGAAGGTGGAGTCGACCACGGTGCGCGCGCCGGACGCCTGGGCCAGCGCCACAAGGGCGGGCACATCGGCCACATGGCAGAGCGGGTTGGAGAGTGTTTCGAACAGCAGCACGCCGCCGGGCGGTCCGGCGCGCAGGGCGGCCTCGACGGCGGCCAGGTCGCGGATGTTGACCCATGCTACGGCCAGCGCCATTTGCCCGGCCAGCAGCTTCACGAGCGTTTGGGTGGCGCCGTACAGTTCGGTGGCGACGACGAGCTTGCGCGGCGTGCCGGCCAGCGCGGCGGTCAGCGCGCCGTGCAGGGCGGCCATGCCGGAGGCGTAGCTGGCCGCGCCCGCGCCGGCTTCGAGCGCGGCCACGGCGGTCTCGAAGGCGGCCTGGGTGGGGGCGGCGTTGCGGGAGTAGACGTAGCCGTGCTCAGCGCTGCCCAGGGCGGCGTCGAGCGCGTCCATGTCGTCATAGCTCCAGGCGGAGGCGGTGACGATGGGCGGGTTGGAGGGCGCGCCCGGCTTGAGCTCAAACTGACCGGCGTGCACGGCGAGCGTGTGGAGGGAGGGCATAAGAGGCTCGGGGCCTAAAGGGCCGAATGGGACTAAAGCGTATAAAGGGTGGGCGGCGTTAAGGACAACTGCTGCGGATTATAGCATTCGGAGGCAGGGCGGACGGGGGCGGGGGATGGCGCGCGGCGGCGGTGAACGGGCACGCCCTAGTCCAATGCTGCCGGCTGGCTTGGCCACTGCGCCACGACCCGCGCGGCCCAAGCGGTGATGGCGGCGCGGTAGCTCGCGGCGTCGTGCACCTGTGCGGCCACATCGGCCAGCGTGATGTCCCAGGCGACGGCGTGCTGGCGCGGGGCGGTGGGGGCGCGCACCACTTTCCAGGTGCGCTGGCCTTGCGCCAGCCGGGGGCCGGACGCCTGCCGGATGCGCGCCACATCGGTGTCGCCGGCCAGGTAGGCGCGCATGGTCGGCACCACCCAGGCCAGCGCTTCGTCGCTGTAGCGGCCGTGCTGGAGCATGAAGGTGCTGACGGTCAGGAAGTGCACCGCGCCATAGCCGGGGTCGGTGAAGTCTTGGATCAAAAAGGCGTCGAACACCGCCTGGCAGGTCTGCTCATCGGCCCACACCGCGCCGCACTCCGCACAGGTTGTCGTCGTCATCGTCGCTCCTTGTCGCCGCGCCTAGAGCAAGTTGCAGGTGGTTGGATGGCGTTCTAGTTGTAGCGCGCGCTGGGCGCAAATTATTGCGCCCCTACGCTGGGCTGCGTGAAGGCTGACGATTGGGAGAGGGCGTACAGCCGGCTGCAACCGGCTCTAGCGCCGCTATTGTAAACCACTTGATAGCCCAGCCCGCTGCCGAGGCCCTACCTTTTTCTTAGCGCAGCATCTCTTTCTCTTTTCTCTCAGGTCCCGCCCGCATGCTATACTTTCCAACACTTATGGACCTCTTTGACCACGCCCTGCAAGAACGGATGAGCCGCGAAGCGCCGCTGGCCGCGCGCATGCGCCCGCGCACGCTGGATGAGTATGTGGGCCAGGAGGAGATTGCCGGGCCGGGCCGGCTGCTGCGGCGCGCCATCGAGGCCGACCGGCTGTTCTCGTCCATCATTCTGTTTGGGCCGCCCGGCACCGGCAAGACCACGCTGGCGCAGATCATCGCCAACAGCACCAAGAGCTATTTCGCCTCCATCAGCGCGGTGCTGTCGGGGCTGCCCGATTTGCGCAAGATCATCGCCGAAGCCAAAGAGCGCCGCAAACTGCACAACGAGCGTACGATCCTGTTTGTGGACGAGGTGCACCGCTGGAATAAAGCCCAGCAAGACGCACTGCTGCCGCACGTGGAAGACGGCACGTTTGTGCTCATCGGCGCGACGACCGAGAACCCGTACTTTGAGGTGATCGGCGCGCTGGTGTCGCGCTCGCGCATCTTTCAGCTCAAGCCGCTGGGCGACGACGCGGTGCGCCGGCTGCTGCTGCGGGCCGTGGGCGACGCCGAGCGCGGCTACGGCAAGCTGGATGTGCTGCTGGACGACGACGCGCTGGCCCACCTGATCCACGTGGCCGGCGGCGACGCGCGCAACGCGCTGAACGCGCTGGAACTGGCGGTGGAGACCACGCCCGCCAACAGCGAGGGCGTGGTGCAGGTGACGCTCGCGGTGGCGCAGGAGTCGATCCAGCGGCGGGCGGTGCTGTACGACAAGGACGGCGACGCGCACTACGACACGATCTCGGCCTTCATTAAGTCGGTGCGCGGCTCGGACCCGGACGCGGCCCTGTACTGGCTGGCGAAGATGCTGTATGCCGGGGAAAGCCCGCGCTTCATCCTGCGGCGGCTGATTATTCTGGCGGGTGAGGACATTGGGCTGGGCGACCCGAACGGGCTGGTGGTGGCCAACGCCGCCGCGCAGGCGTTTGAGTACATCGGCCTGCCGGAGGGCATTTACCCGATTGTGGAGGCCACGCTCTACCTGACCACCGCGCCCAAGAGCAACAGCGGCAACGACTACTTTAAGGCGGTGAAGCGGGTGGAGGACGAGGGCAAGGCCAACGTGCCGTCGCACTTGCAGGACAGCAGCCGCGACGGGCGCGACCTGGGGCATGGCAAGGGCTATGTGTATCCGCACGAGCAACCCGGCCACCATGTGGGCCAGCAGTACCTGCCCACGCAACTGCTCGGCACGTACTTCTATTCCCCTTCCACCGAGGGCTATGAGGCCGTGGTCAAAGACCGGCTGGCCCGCTGGCGCGAGGCCCAGCGCCTGGCGCTGAAGATCGAGCGCACCGAAGACGTGCCGGCGCTGAGCGAGGCCGAGGTGACGGACCTCAAGCGCCGCTCCGGCCGCCGCGCCGAGCCAGACTAACCGCCCCGGTCGTGGTCACGTAGTACGTGCTTAGTAGAGTCTGATAGCGTCACTGCGCTTCCAATACCCGCTTCAAGGTTTGCAAATGCGCCCCATCCTCCTTTTTCAAGACAGAGGCGACCAAGGGCAGCATTAACTTCTTAAGCCCGGCGGCTTTGACTTCGCACACCAGGTCAATGTAGGTGCCCTCCCGGTCCGGGCGCAATGTGTAGCGGTAGACCGTTTCGATCCCGTCGGTCACGTTTTGCATGGCGTAAACCTGCGGCGGGGCGTACTCCTTCACCTCCAATTCCACCTGCTCTTCTTTGCCGTTGATCAGGCGGGTCTCGCGGTAGCGGGTGCCCACCTGCGGCGGCCCGTCCGTCAGCTTCACGGTGCTTTTGACCGCGGGGACAATTTGGGGGGCGTTGTTCGAGTCGCTAATAAACTCAAACACGCGCTGCGGCGGGCGGGCGATCCATTCACTTACTGCAAATCCAGCCATGGTGTGCTCCTTGAGACCGTTAACGCGCGGGGGCTTGTTTTCCCGAGTCAGTTGGCTCGAGGGGTAGATACACATCCGTAAAATGGATGCGCAGGTCGTCCTTGACGTGGGAATAACTGTAAACTTCGAACGGGATGTGTTGGCGCAGGCGATATTGGCCGGTGGTGACCAGGGCGTCGTAAACGTGCTGGTAGGTTTCGGAAAGATTGTCGAACGAACCGTAATGCCGGCCGACCCCGAAGGTCCCCGCCGCAATCGTCTGGCAGCCAATGTGGCCGGAGGGGTTGCGAAATTCGGTCACCTGGACGCCCACATCAAACCGCTGTTTGTCCGGCGGGGTCACCGAGGGGTCGTCCTGCGGCAGGCCGATTAACAGCGAATCGGCGTTGATCAATTTATTTTCATTGCCCCACTGAAGCAGCTCCGCCCAGAGCGGGGCCATAGGCGAACCTTTTTCCAGCAGTTGGTCATACGGGCCAACATGCCGGACAAACGCGACGATGATCGGACGCACCTGTTCCAGCCGCACCTGCGCGCCGGTGGAGCCGTTCGCGAGCAAACCTGATTCGTCCGCCAGATGGTAGTCAGAAAAATAGTGGGGCGGCACCTGTTGTTTGTATTCCCGCGATAGACGCAGGAAATTACGGCGGAACTCACTGGGCGTAATCCCAAACTGGCGCTCGAAGGCACGCGTGAAGGCTTCGTGCGTCTTGAACCCGGCCTCCAACGCAATGTGCAGGATCGGCTGATCGCTGAGCTTCAGGCGGTAGGCGCCGCGTTCGAGCCGCAGCCGGCGGATATATTCCTTCACGGCTTCGCCGATGGTCGCGCGGAAAATGCGGTGAAAGTGAAAAGCAGAAAACCCGACCCGTTCGGCCAACCGATCCAGGCTCAAATCCTGGTCCAGGTGGGTCTGGATGTACAACAGGGTCGAGAGCAGCGCCTGCTCGTATTTTTCGTTGGTTTTGAAAATCATTCAGCCTCTGGCCTAAACTATACGCCAAACCAAGCGGCGCTTCTTGACTTTTTTTGCTATTTTGGGAGAAGCGGCCTAAGCCGGCGTCTGCCAAACGCCCCGCCCCCGGCGCTTTTTGCTACCCGCCCAAACCGGCAGGCCCAGACCCACAACCGGAGCGCACGGGCGGTGTACAATGCCGCTATGGTCGTGCACCTACTGCTGCGGCCGGCCCTGCATGGCGCGCTCGGCCCGCTGGATGAGATCCTCACGCTGCTGCCGCTCGTCATCGGCGTGGCGCTGCTGGTCTATCTCTACGTCAGCTCGCGCAAGGTCAAGCCGCCCAGCGACGACGCCGCGCTCAACAGCGACGCGCCGGCCGACGACCTGTAAGGCGGGCGTGGTACACTACGCGCGCACCGCCGGGATTAACGCGTTATGGCATTGCTCTTTCTGATTCGGCACGGCGAAAACGAATACACGCGCACCGGCAAGCTGGCCGGCTGGACCGAGAACGTGACCCTGAACGCGGCCGGGCAGCAGCAGGCCCAGGGGCTGGTCGAGCGGCTGAAGGGCGTGCCGTTCAAGTTTCTCTATTCCAGCCCGCTGGTGCGGGCGCGCGAAACGGCCGCGCCGCTGGCCGCCGCCCGCGGCCTGCCCGTGCAGTTGG
>JAYUUW010000491.1:0-13971 GCA_043754665.1 Anaerolineales bacterium
CGCGTCACGCGCGCATCGTTCGGCCATTTGTAGATCGGGTGGCCCTGCGCATCGAAGCCCAATTGCGGCCCGCGGGCGTCGGCGTCGGCCCACATGGTGCGGAACTTATACATCTTGAACAGCCGGCCGTTCTCGCCCACGCGTTCTTGCGTAAAGATCGCCGGCCCGCGCGAGTCCAGCCGGATGGCCAGCGCCAGCAGCGCCATCAGCGGCCAGGTCGCCAGCACCAGCAGCAGCGTGGCCGCCACATCAAAGCTGCGCTTGACCGCCCAGGCCAGGCCGGTAATGCGCGGCTCGCGCAGCCCAATCATGGGAATGCCGCCCAACGACTCGAGCGACGACTGGACCACCACCAACCGCAAATAATCGGGCACCAAGCGCACCCGCACCGGCAGCGTCAGTAAGGCATACACCAGTTTCTCCACGGCCAGGTACTGCGAGGCCGGCAGCGCCATAATCACATCGTCCACGGCCAGCCGCTGCACCAGGGCGGGCACCTCGTCGAGCTTGCCCAACAGCGGCAGGGTCTCCAACGCGGCGCCGGGGTCGTCATCCACGCAGCCCAGCACCACGACCGACTCGCCCAGCCGGGCGCGGATTTCTTCGGCCACGCGCTGGGCCACTTCGCCGGTGCCCACCAGCAACACCCGGCTCAGCGGCCGGCCGCCCTGGCTGCGCAGACGCAAGACCGCGCCAATGAGCAGGCGCACCCCGGCCAGCAGCGCCAACTGGAAGATGGCGAAGTACACCACCAGCAGCCGGGGGACGTCGCGGTAGGTAAAGTACAACACCCCGGCAAACACAAACGCCCCCACCAGCACCGCCCGCGCCAGGCTCAGCGGCTCGCCCACCGGCCGCGTGTCGCGGCGCAGGTCGTACACCGAGAGCGCCAGAAAGGCCACCGGATAGACCAGCAGCACGATCAAATGCAGCGGCGGGCGCAAGAAACTGGCCGGCGCAATGAGCTCTTGCCCCAGCGGCACCACGCGCCGGGCATAGTCGGCCAGCAGGAGCGCCGCCTGGGTCCCCAGTAGATCGATCAGCCACAGATAGACGATCAGGCGTTCCAGGCGGTTGTACATCCGTCACACCAGCGTCAAGTCACCCGCCCATAGGTAAACCGTCACCGTGCAGCGCGCCGGGCTAACCGCAAACAGCGGCGTGGCCCACTCGCCCGGCGCCAACTCGACGAACCGCCGCCCATCGGGCCGCACCGTCGCCAGCCGCCCGCGGTTGACCTTAACTTTGACGGCCATGGCCTCGGGCACGCGCACAGTCAGGTTGCCCAGGCCCAAGCGCACGTGCAGGTCGGCCTGCCCCCGCGCCGGCAAGGTGAGGTCGACCTGCCCCACCGCTGAGCGCAAGTGAGCGGTGGTGACCGTCAGGCCGCGCAAATCGAGCGTCAGGTCGCCCAAACTTGACTGCCAGCGCAGCGCCCAGGGCAGGTCGGGCGCCAAATCGATGGACCACGCCTGGCCGGCCAGCAGCGGCACCGCCAGCCGGGGCGTCAAGTGCAGCCGCACCATGTTCTCTACAGTGGTCAGCGCGGGGCCGCGCGGCGTGGGCAGTTGGCCCAGCGCCAGGTGGTCGGCCGCCGCCAGCGCCCCCACGCGCAAATCGGCGGCGCCGGTGTTGACCAGCAACTCGCCGGCCGTGTAGCCGGCCCGGTCGAGCGCGAAGGTCGGCTCGGCGGCTTCGGCACGAGAGCGCCCGGCCAGCAGCACCCACACGCCGGCCAGAACGACCAGCCCCGGCCAGGCCCAGCCCACCACACGCTGCGCGTCCGGCGGCAGCAAGTTGAGGTTGGCCGCCAGCAGCACAACGCCCACCAGCAGGAACACCAGCGCCCACAGCCGATGCCGGCGCACTTGGCGCTCGAGGGCTTTGGCCGGCGGGGCCGGCGGCTTATGTGATTGCGGGGTCGACGCCGTCATGATCCGCTGATTATAGCAACCCTCACCAAATACGAAAACGGCCGCCCGAAGCTTGGGCGGCCGTTTGGTTAGAATCTGACCAACAGCAAACTGCTACTCGCGCAGATAGTCGCGCAGCTTGCGGCGATGAATGGGGTGGCGCAGGCGGCTGAGGGCCTGGGCCTCGATCTGGCGCACCCGCTCGCGGGTCACGCCCATCTTCTTGCCCACCTCTTCCAGCGTGTAGCTTTCGCCGTCCAGCAGCCCATAGCGGAGCTGCAGGATGCGCACTTCGCGCGGCGGCAGGCCGTTGAGCACCTCGGCAATCTGCTCCTTGAGCAAATTGTGCGTGGCGATCTCGACCGGCTCGGGCGAGTCCTCGTCCTGGATGAAGTCGCCCAGCACCGAGTCTTCTTCTTCGTCGGTCGGCGTCTCCAGCGACAGCGGGCGGCGGGCGATCTGGATGATCGACTCCACCTTCTTGGCCGTCACACTCAGCGCGTCACCCAGCTCTTCGGTGGTAGGCTCGCGGCCCAGGTCCTGGGTCAACTGGTGCGACACGCGCAGCATCTTGTTGATCTGGTCGCCCATGTGCACCGGCACGCGGATGGTGCGGCCCTGGTCGGCGATGGCACGCGTGACGGCCTGCCGAATCCACCAGGTGGCGTAGGTGCTGAACTTGTGGCCGCGGTGATAGTCGAACTTCTTCGCGGCTCTTATAAGGCCAATGTTGCCTTCCTGGATCAGATCGAGGAAGGGCACGCCGCGCCCGATGTACTTCTTGGCCACGCTGATGACGAGGCGCGAGTTGGCCGTGATGAGGTGCTCACGCGCCGCCATGCCGTCTTCGACCACGGCTTGCAGCTCGGCGCGCTTCTTGGGCATCAGGCCGCCCTTGGCCAGCCGCTCGCGCGCAAACTTGGCCTTCTCCATGCGCTTGGCGAGCGAGACCTCTTCCGCCGCCGTCAGCAGCGGCACCCGGCCGATTTCCTTCAGATACAGGCCGATGGTGTCGTCCGCGTCAATCGCCGAGAGGTAGGTGTCATCCTGCCCCAAGTCGTTGATGCTGTCGTTGTCGGTCTCCGATTCCGTCTCTTCCATGTCATCTTCAGACGGATCATCGGCATCGACCGTGTCCACGACTTCAATCCCGGCCGCTTGCAGCGCGGCATGGGCTTCGTCGAGCTGGTCAATATCGCGCTCGGCTTCGGGGAAGAAGCGCAGAATATCGTCGTAGTTGACAAAGTTCTTAACGCGCCCCACCTCCAGCAACTGTTGAATCGCCGGATGCTCTTCGTCCGGCAGCAATTCTTCGCCAGCCGGCACGGTCGCGACCTTCACTTCGTCATCAATCGGCGTGTTGTCGGGGCGCAGATGGCGCAGACGGCCGCTGGACACGCGAGTCTTCCTGGGCGCGCTCACCGGGGCGGCGGCAACCGGCCGCGACTTGGGGGCGGCCTTTTTTGTGGTTTTGTGGGAGGGAGGTGTCTTGATGGCCATGATACTCCTGAGAATATCGTAATTAACTGAAAGAATCAACAAACGCTACGACTACTTTACAGAAATTACGTCAATTTCGTGTTAATTCCCCAGAATTGCTGGGTTATCGCCGGTTTCTTGCAACATTCGCGCCGTTTTCGGCCAGGCCGGCGGCGAACCGCCCTGACCGCCAATTACTTGGCCGACGCTTCCCCTACGGCGCCACAGTCGCGACGGCGGTGGCGCTAACCGGGACGGTGGCCGTCAGCGCGGCCGTGGGCGTGGCGGTCGGCGGGAGGCTGGGCGGGCTGAGCAGCAGCGCCAGCACAGCCCCCAGGCTGTTCGAGTTCACCGTCACCACGTTGGCCGCGCCGGCCGGCAGCACATAGTAGCCAGTGCCGGTGGGGATCTGGTCGCCGATGGCGGCCGTCAACTGCGACCCGTCGACCAGGGTTAGCTGGAGTTGATAGGTGGGGCTGAGCACCCCAAACAGCGCGAAATCGGTGGTCGAGGTGATCGTGGTCGCCACGGTCAGCCCGGCCAGGGTTATCACGGCGGTGGTCACCGCCGTCGGTTCGGCCGGCTGCGGCCCCGGCTCGATGAGCGTCCACGCGCCGCTGGCGTCCCGGCTCACGGCCACCACCTGGCTGTTCACCCGATCTTCGATGCGAAACCCGCTCACCTGCTCGGGCGTCACCGTCCACAGGTACACCGTGGGGCGGGCGGTGGGGGTCGCCTCGGCGGCCAGGTCTTTGGGGCGCTGGATCACGAGCACGTACACCAGCAGCGCGGCAAAAACCACTACCATCCCCAGCGTCAGCTTGCGGTTCATACGTCAGTGTCGTCCATCGCCGCCGCCGCGCTAGATGTGGCGCCGCCGCTGGAACCAGACCACGCCGCCGTAGACCAACACCGCCAACGGCAGCACCACCACCACGATCAGGAAGATGAGGTTGATCGTCACCGCGTTCGACAGCGCCAGCGTGCGCGTGGTGGGCGTCTTGGGCGTCAGGTTGATGAGCGTCTCTTCGACCGTCACCCAGTTCACGCTGTTGGCCATCAGGTTGGCATTCGCGCCCTGGTCGGCAAAGGCGTTGCTGGCGAAGTCGGAGTCGCCGAAGACCACCACCCGCGCCTTGGTAGCCGTGTTTTCGACCGACACGGCCAGGTTCAGCGGCGGCGGCGTGTCGCCCGTTTCAAAAGCCGGGCTGGTGTTCAAGCTGTCGAAGTTCGTCTCACCCCAGGCATCGGGCGCGGCCTGCACCAAGGCGGTGTAGGTCAGGTTCGGCAGCGCCGTGCCTTCGGCCGGGAGGAGCACCCCGCGCGAGACAGGGAAGACGGTCTTGATGTTTTGCAGCCGGGTCGTGATCGCGCTGGCCCCGTAGGCGTAGTCGGTCGGGAACAAGGGCTGGTCGGTCACGCTGTTCGTGAAGTCGATGACGACGTCGTTCGTCAGCCGCACGCCCCAGGTGGCCGCCAGATAGTCGGCCAGCGGCTCGGCGGCGGCAGGATCGGTCTGCGTCTGGATCTTGGAGTCCATCAGCACGACCAGCGCCCCGCCCGCGTCGACATAGCCCTTTAGGGCATCCACTTCGGCTTGCGTGACAGGCACCAGCGGCCCGGCCACCACAATGGCGCGCGTGTCGGCCGGCACGGTGGTGGTGATGCTCAAATCGAGCGGGCGCAGCACATAGTTCTGGCGCGTGAGCAGCTCGGCCACGCGCGAGAGGCCGGTGTCTTCGGTCGAGTCGAAGGCGTGCTCGCCATGCCCGGTCAGGAAGTAGATCACACGGGTGGTCGGGTTCGACATGCGGATCAACGCGCCGCTGATCTGGTCTTCGGTGGCGAAGTTCAGCTCTTCGCGTTGGTCGCCCATCACCAGGATCAGCGTGCCGTCGCGGGTGACGCTGTATTCCTGGGCGACATTCGGCTCACCCAGCGGATCGTGAAACTCAAAGGCGAACTTGCCGTCCGAGCCGACGCGGTACTGTTCGAGCAGGCTCTCGGCCGTCTGGCGCGCATTGGCGAACGAGGTCGAGTAGAAGCCGACGGCCAGCACCGGCTCGGGCATCTGCTGCAGCACGGCCAGCGTCTCGGGGGCCAGCGTGTTCAACTGGCCCTCGGTCCAATCCCACTGCTTGGGATTGCGCGCGCTGACGTAGTTGACCAGGATGAGAATGCCCAGCAGCGCCACGGCCATGACGAGCACGTTGCCGCCGTAGCGGGCCTGCCGCCCCTGCAGCCAGGTTTGAAGGGCGCTGGGGTTGAGCAGCATGGCCAGGGCCAGGCCCAGCAGCCCGATGGCCAAACTGGCCTGCACATAGACCGTGAATTGGCGCTGGAGGAGGGCGGCGCCGGCCGCAAACACCAGCCCGGCCAGCCCCAGGGCGAAGGCAAAGGGCGCAAAACGCTTGTAAGACGATTCCATAGCTAACGCCACCTCCGCGATTCAACGACGCGGGCGGCTAAGAATAAGAAGAAGATAATGACCGAGACGAAGTACACCACGTCGGTCGCCTCAATGACGCCGCTGAGGAAGCTGGTGTAGAAGTGATCGGTAAAACTCAGGTGCTTGAGCACCGCCGCCACCGGCCCGGTATCGTTCTGCACCGGGTAGCTGATGACCCAAAACAGCAACTGGGCCGCCATGATGCCGAAGAAGGCGGCGATCTGGTTGCTGAACAGGCTGGAGACGAACACGCCCACCGCCAGCAGCGCCCCGGTGAGGAAAAACACGCCCAGGTAGGCGGCCGCCAGAGTGCCCAGGTCGAGCCCTGGCACCGTGAAGCGGCCGAGGATGAAGGCATAGATGGCGGTCATCAGGATCAGCAGGGCCACGAACCCCATGGCCGCCAGCCACTTGCCAGTCACCAGCTCCCATTCGCGCACCGGGGCGGTGAGCAGCAGTTCAATGGTGCCGGTGCGCTGCTCTTCGGCCAGCAGCCGCATGGTGATGGCCGGCAGCAGGAACAGCATGAGCGTGACAAACAGGCTCAGGCTGCGGTTGGGGTCGGGCGGCTGGCCATAGATGGCCGAGCTGGCAAAATCGGCATAGAAAAAGAGGCCCATGATCAGCAGCAGCGCGAACGCCACGGCGTAGGCCACGGGCGAGGCGAAGTACATATTAAATTCGCGCTTCGCAATCGTCAACACATTCCGCATAAGAACCTCAGCCGGCGGCAGGGGCCGCCTCACATCCGCGTTTAGGCCGCGCTGGGCGCGGGGGTTTCGTCGACTTCCGGCTCGGCGCCGGGCTCGCCCTGGTCTTCATCGCGCGTGAGCTGGATAAAGATTTCTTCCAGGCTCAGGCGTTCGCGCCGCAGTTCCAGCAGCTTCCAGCCGCCGCCGACCACCGCGCTGGCGATGAGTGGGCGGGGGTCGGGGCCGGGGGCGGTCTCAATTTCGAATTGGCCGTCGCGGGTCGGCTCCACGGCGCTCAGACCGGGCAGCTTGCGCAGCTCTTCGAGCAGGCCGGCGCCGTCGCCGTCGACGGTCAGGTGCACCCGGCCGCCGCCGGCAATTTGGGCGCTCAGGCGGTCGGGCGTGTCTTCGGCCACAATTTGGCCGCTATTGATGATGATGACCCGGTCACACAATTCCTGCGCGTGCGCCAGGATGTGGGTGGACAGCATGACGGTCTGGGCCTGCCCCACTTCGCGGATGAGGCGCTTGACCTCAATCTGCTGCTGCGGGTCTAGCCCTTCCATCGGCTCATCGAGGATGAGGACTTCGGGCTTGTGCAGCAAGGCCTGGGCCAGCCCTACCCGCTGCCGCAGGCCTTTGGATAGGTTGCCAATAAACGACTCGGCCCGCTCGGCGATGTGGACCTGCTCCATCACCTCATCGACCCGGTCGTTGCGGTTGGGGAGGTGCCGCAGCTCGGCCATGAAGTCGAGGTAGCCCACCACGGTCATTTCGGGGTAGAGCGGCACGTTTTCGGGCAGATAGCCCACGCGCTTGCGCACCTCGAGCGACTGGGTGAGCAGGTCGAAGCCGGCCACCGAGGCTTTGCCTTCGGACGGCGGCATGTAGCCGGTGAGAATGCGCATGGTGGTCGTCTTGCCGGCGCCATTCGGCCCCAGGAAGCCGATAATCTCGCCCTTCCCAGCATGGAAGGTGAGGCGATTAATGGCGGTGCGATCACCGTAGCGTTTGGTTAGACCTTCAACTCGGATCATCGAACATCCTCAGTTAGCCAGCCGCGCGTGTGGACCGGCGGAGCGGCTCCGGCCCGAATAGGCGAACAAAAAGCACTCAGCGTCAAGAGGCAGACACTGCGTGCTCCGAGTCCATCACGCACAACCCGTCTGTTTCTTTGGCACTTGATGTAGGCCTTGTGGGCCGCAACCGTCGTCATGTGCCAAAAAACACTATACAATAACTGGAAAAGTCAAGTCAAGGGGTACTCATCCCACATTAATCCCCCGTTGTCTGGATGATTAGCAACATTATGTCAAGCAACCACCGCTTTGGCTGGGTTTTGCCCCCGCTTTTGCCGGCACCACCGTCGGCACGGCCTCAGCTAGTGCAACGAGGGGGCGTCTGTTATAATCGCGCCTCGCCGCCGGGAAATGGACTGAGTGCTCATTGCGCATTACGTTTGATCTGTCGCCTGCCGTCCACCAGCACGCCGGCCTGGGCCGCTACGCGCACGAGCTGCTGACGGCCATGGTGGCGGTAGACCCCCACAACACCTACGATGTCTTTTACTTTGACCCCACCGGCCAGGATAGGCCGGCGGCGCCGCTGGACGCCCTGCCCGCGCGCCAACTGCGGCTGGGGGCCAAGCCCTGGCGGCTGGGCGTGCTCGCGGCCGACTTCGCCGGCGTGGGGATGGACCGGTGGGTACGGGCGGGCGACATCTTTCACGCCACGGAGCACCTGCTGCCCACGCTCAAGCAGTCGCGCACGGTGTTCACCGTCCACGATCTCATCTACCAATTGTTTCCGCAGTTTCACCTGCCGCTCAACCGTTGGTACCTCACGCTGATGATGCCGCGTTTCTTGCGGCGGGCTGACCGCATTATTGCGATCTCGCAGCACACCGCGCGCGATGTCACGCGCTTGCTGGGGATTGCGCCCGAACGCATTACGGTGATCCACGAAGGCGTCAACCCGGCCTATCGGCGCATTAAAGACCCGGCCAGCCTGGCGGCGATGCGCCAGCGCTATGGCTTGCCCGACCGCTATATCCTGTTCTTCGGCACCATCGAGCCGCGCAAGAACCTCGTCCGGCTGCTGGAGGCGTATGCCGCCCTCTTCCAACAGGCGGGCGCGTGGCCCACGCTGGTGATCGCCGGGCGGCCCGGCTGGCTGGTCGCGCCCGTGTTCGAGCGCGTGAAGACCTTGGGCCTGGAAGCGCAGGTGCGCTTTACCGATTGGGTGGCCGAGGCCGACATCCCGGCGCTGATGTCGGCCGCCGAGCTGTTTGTGTTTCCATCCTTATATGAAGGCTTTGGCCTGCCGCCGCTGGAGGCCATGGCCTGCGGCGTGCCGGTGGTCTCGTCTTCGACCTCGTCGATCCCGGAGATTGTGGGCGACGCCGGGCTGCTGGTCGACCCGCTGGACACGGGCGCGCTCACGGCGGCCATGCGCGCCGCGCTCGTAGATGCCGACCTACGCGCCGGGCTGCGGGCGCGCGGCTTGGCCCGCGCGGCCCAATTTACCTGGGAAGCGACAGCCCGAAAGACCATCGCCGTGTATGAAGGGCTGCGACCCGCTGCGGGGCTGGCGTGAGCCAAGGGCAGCCAATGCCAGCGGGCGGGCCGAGTGGCGAGACCCCTGCCCTATTCTACCCATCAGAAGAAGCCGGTCTGATGGAAACGGTCGTCTGTGACTTGTGTCAGAGTACCGACACCCGCCGCATCTACCGCTTGCGGGACACAAACTACGGCACGCCGGGCGTCTTTGACCTGGTGCAGTGCCGGGTGTGCCACCTCGCCTACCTTAACCCACGGCCCACGGCGGCCAGCCTGGCCCAGCACTATCCCGTGGACCGCTATGATCCGTTTGCGGCCTTGAAGCCGGGCAACACCATCACTCCCACCGCCACCCAGATCCAACGCGCCCGCGCACTAACGCAGCTTTGTCCACCGGGCACGGTCCTCGATGTCGGCACCGGCAGCGGGCATTTTTTAGTCGCCATGCGGCAAGCCGGGTGGGCCGGCGCCGGCGTTGAGCCCAACGCCAGCATGGCCGATTTTGCGCAGCGCGCGCTGCAACTCAACGTGGTGGCCGGCGACATCTTTGCCTGGCCATTTTCGGAGCCGGTCAATCTGATGACGCTGTGGGACGCTTTAGAACACACACCGTCGCCCATGGCGGTGCTGCGGCAAGCCCGCGCGCTCCTCAAACCGGGCGGCTGGCTCGCGCTGAGCGTGCCCAACTGGGATAGTCTCGAACGGCGCCTGTTTCGCGAGCGCTGGATCGCCCATGACGCCCCGCGCCACCTGTATCACTTTGGGCCCCGAGCGCTGCGGGCGATGCTCGGCCAGGCCGGTTTTGCGGTGCGCCGCCTTCAGGCCACGGCCCCGGTTCAAAGCCTCGCCAGCAATGCGCTCCGGCTGGGCGGCGACCTGCTGTTCCGGGGCGGACAGGCCAAAAGTTTCGCGAATACGGCCGCCGGCGACGCCAGCCCCGCGCCAGTGTCGGGGGCGCGCCGCCGCCTCATTCAAGCCGCCTATGTGCTGCTCACCCTTCCCAACGCCGCGGCGAATGTGCTGCAGCGGGGGGCCAACCTCACCGTGCTAGCTCAACCCACATGAGCCTGGCCCGACGCGCCGTCCGGGGCACCCTGCTTATTCTCGTCAGTTCGTATGCCAACATGGGGGCGGGCCTGATCTATGGCGTCATCATGGCCCGGCTGCTGGACCCCATCCACTTTGGGATTGTGGCGCTCGGCGCCTTCCTGTTTTCCCTGGTGGATGTGCGCGGCAAGCTGGGCCTGGACTATGCCTTCATTCATCGCCAATCGAATGACGAGGCGCTGCCCAGCACCCACTGGCTGCTGCAAACCGGCACCGCCCTGCTCACGGGTGTGTTGGCGCTGCTAGCGCTGCCGGTGCTGCTGGCTAGTTCGCAGGTCCTGCGGCAATGGGGCTACCAGCTTCAGCCCGAGGTCATCATCACTGTCCTGGCCCTGGTCATGGTGGCCGTCATCGACGCGGCCGGCGCAACGGCGCGCACTATGCTCGAGAAGGATTTGGATTTTGCCCGCTCCACGGTGGTCATCAGCACCGCCCTGGTGGCCTCGTACATCATGGCCGTGATATTGGCCTTGCGCGGCTTCACATATTGGGCCTTGCTCGGACAACTCGCGGCCAATGCGGCCATTGGCACGTTGGGCGCTTGGTGGATCCTGCGGAGAGCCGCGCCCGACCGCCAGTTCCCCTTGCGGTGGGAGCCCACGCTGGCGCGGTGGATGCTAAAATATGCGGCGACAGTGGCCGTGGGCGCGGTGGCCACTGTGATTCTCCTACAGTACGACAACTTCCTGGTCGGCATCCTCTCGGGCGCGGCGGCCTTGGGATATTACGCCCTGGCGTATCGCATCACTCAATGGCCCACGGGCTTGGTCACCCATGTGATCGCCCGCGCCTCATTGCCGACGTATGCCCGGGTCCAGAATGACCCGGCGCGGCTGGGCCGGGCGTTTGAAATGAGTCTGTGGATGATCCTGATGCTCTCCTTGCCGCTGGGCCTGGCGCTCTTCATCGCCGCCCCTGAATTCGTGCGGCTGCTCTTTGGCGAGAAGTGGCTGCCGGCCGCACCGCTGATCCGCTTGTTGATTATCTACGCCGCCCTGCGCCCCTTGCTGGATGACACCGGCGCGCTGTTCGTCTCAATTGGTCAGCCTGGCCGGATCACCGCCGTGCTTGTGATGCAAGCCGTGGTGTTGGTGTTGGCCGCGACGCCGCTCACCGTGGCCTTTGGTGTGGCCGGCACAACGCTCGGCGTCGGGATCGCCTTCATTGTGGGCATCTATCTCACCTATCGGTTTGTGGCCCGCACGCTGCCTATCCGCCTGCTGCCGCTCTTTGGACCAGCCATCGTGGCCGTGGCCGTGAGCCTGGGGGCTGGGCTGTGGATTAATCACTATGTGCCCTCGGACACCTGGCCCCTGATCCTGCAAGTCGGGTTCAAGGGCGGCAGTGTCGCCGGCCTCTTCCTGCTCGTGGCGCTCGGCCTGCAAGGCCGCAGCGCGTTTGACCGCATCCAATACCTGCTCAAACTGGTGCGGCGGGCCGACCCAACGGAACCCGCCTTAGTTGTCCCAGGGCCGCCCGGCTGAAGTAACGATAGGCATGAGCGGCCCTTCCCTGCGCGTCTGCTTCATCTCCCACGGCCAGTTCCCCGATGGGCCGGTCAGCCAACCGATCATGGAGAGCGATGCTGTCAACATCGCCTATGCGCTCGGCGGCGCGTTCCTGAGCTACTTCTCACTGCGCCGCCTGACACCCAACCAATTGGCGGAACGGCTCAAACCCTACGACCTAATCATCACGGCCCTGGAAATAGATGTTATCGATTTGATTTGGCGCATCATGCAGGCGCAGCCGGGCAAGGTGGCGACCTACAGCGAGGGCCACATCGGCGACTACCAACGGCTCGCGCCCGGCGGCCAAGCACAGTATGTGGCCGTGCTGCGGGCGGCGCGCATTAACTTTAGCTATTGGGAAAAGTATCTGCCGTTCTACACCGCCGTCAGCGGCCGGCCGGCGGCGTACCTGCCCTACCCCTATTTGCTCCCAGAAGCTCGCGCGTATGCCCAACCGGCGTCAGACCGGCCGTCGCTGCTTGTCGTGCCGACCGGGCTGGCCGGGCATACCCGCAACGGCCTCGCCTCGCTGACGGTGATGGGAGCGTTGCTCGACCAAGGCTTGATTGACCAGGCGCATTGCTGGCCGGACTCTTCGGCGTTTGGCGAGGACGTGCAAGCCGTCAGCTATCTGCGCTCATCAGATCCAACACCGCCGCCAATCAAGAAAGATCGGTTTCCCTGGCGGCGCTGGCTGCTCAACAGTCGGATCGACTATCGGGCGTTGTTGCGGCTGCGGGCGCGCTGGCGGGGCCAGGCCGCCGCGCCACCGCTGGCGCTGAAGGCCCAGGTGGATAAGGTCACATTTTTCCGGCGTACCGGTTGGCTGGCTTACTTAGCTGATCTTGGCGGGGCGCGACTGCTGGTAGACTTGAACAATCGCGAGACCGTGGGCCGGAACGCCCTGGACTGCGCGGCCCTGGGCGTCCCGTGCGTTTCAACCGACCGCTCGGACATGCAGGCCCGCCTGTTCCCGCAGACCACGCTAGCCGATAGTTGGGACATTCCCGGCGCGATGGCATTGTGCCGGCGACTCATGACTGACGCCGCCTTCTACCAGGAAGTGGTCAGCTATAGCGCCGACAAGGTTGCGGCCTTTGCGCTGCCCGGATTTTTGGCTCGGTTCGCGAGCATTGTCCAAGCACACCAACTGGCAGACCTAGCTCAGAATGCGCGTTTCGATCATCACCCCCACGCATAACCGGCCGGACAGCCTGCGCGGCTGCCTGGCAGCCCTGCAGCGCCAGACCTATCCGGACTTTGAGAGCATTGTGGTGGATGACGGCGGCTCTGAGGCGACGCGCGCGATGGTGGCGGCTGAGTTTCCGCATGTTCATTATCACGCGCAGGCCAAGCAGGGGCCGGCCGCCGCCCGCAACCTGGGTTTGCAGGCGGCGACGGGTGACATCATTGCTTTCACGGACGACGATTGCGAGGCCCCGCCCGACTGGCTGGCGCGCCTCGTGGACGGCTATGCACGGCATCCGGAGGTGGTGGGCGTGGGCGGCGGCCTGGTGGCCCCGCCGGAGATGCTGCGCTCGAACGTCTTTGCCCAATATGAGCAATACCTGACTCACCACCAATACCATGCCGGCGCGGCCGAGGTGGTGGGCGGGTTTGAGTGCCCGGCCGGCGGTACGGCCAATATGTCTTACACGCGGGCCAGCCTGGAGGCGGTGAACGGTTTCGACACGGGCTTTCCGGTGGCCGCCGGTGAAGACGCCGACCTGAAGCGGCGCATCACCCAAGCCGGGCAGCAACTGCTCTACGTGCCCACGTGGGTCATCCACCGCCAAGAATATTCCTGGCCGCGTTTCCGGCGTCAGTGCTACCTGCGTGGCGTGGGACGCAACTACTTTGAGCAGCGGCATGGCGCGGGCCACCCCAGCCGCGCCAAGATTGCCCTGCGCGCCATCCGGCGGCTGCTGACTTTTCCCCTGGACCTGGTGCGTGGCCTCGGTCCGCGGCTGGCGCTGGTGAAGCTGGCCGATGGGCTGGTCACATGTCAGGGGCAATGGGCGGGCCGATGAACACGAGTCAAATCTTAGATGTCGGGTGCGGCAATGCCAAAGCCAGCCGGAACCGCCAACAGAACGCCGCGCTGCTAGCTGCCAAGCCCGACGCCCACCCGTGACCGCGCCGCGCCTGCTCGTCATCTCGCATACTTATTCGGCGGCCATCAACCATGCCAAGCTGCGGGCGCTGGCCCAGCACAGCCGGCTGACCGTCATTGCGCCGCGCCGCTGGCCCGACAGCCTGTTT
>JAYUUW010000492.1:0-9114 GCA_043754665.1 Anaerolineales bacterium
CTTAGGCGGCTCGTCAGAATAAGTTGACGAATTTTTCTAGCGGTGATTTAACTGCCCCATGCAGGATCTCACCGCGATCAAACGAATGGAAATGGTTTACAGCGAGCTGGCGCCTCTCTTGACCGAACGCTCGCGTCGTCAATGGGCGGCAGCGGAAGCCAAAGCGTATGGCTGGGGTGGTATTCAAGCTGTCCGTTCTGCGAGTGGAATGTCGGCCAACACCATCCGCAAAGGGTTGAGTGAGTTGGCTAACTGGGCGATGAACACGGACAGTGCTGACCTTAGGCGGGTGCGCCAGGTGGGCGGTGGGCGTAAAGCCCAAACGGCCCTGGATCCGGATCTGTCCGTTGCTTTGGAGCGACTGATTGATCCGACGACCCGCGGCGATCCCCAGTCGCCTTTGCGTTGGACGTGCAAAAGCACGACTCGCTTGGCCACCGAATTGACCAAACAAGGGCATCCGGTTAGCGCCAGTACGGTGGGGCGCTTGTTGCGCGCCGCCGGCTACAGCTTGCAAAGCAATCGCAAAACGCAGGAAGGGGCGGATCATCCTGATCGGAATGCTCAGTTTGAGTATATCCAGGCCACGGTGCTGGACTGTCAACAAGGCGGTCAGCCGGTGATCTCGGTCGATACGAAGAAGAAGGAATTGATCGGCGAATTCCGGAATGTTGGCCGAGAGTGGCAGCCGCAGGGCGAACCGGTGGAGGTCAAGGTTCACGACTTCATTGACACGGAAGTGGGCAAGGCAATCCCTTATGGGGTGTACGACTTGACCGAGAACCAGGGCTGGGTGAGTGTCGGGATTGATCATGACACGGCGCGGTTTGCCGCCGAAGCGATCCGGCGCTGGTGGCGTCGCATGGGCGTCAAAGCGTATGGCCAAGCACGGGAGCTGCTGATCACCGCCGACGGGGGTGGCAGCAACGGCAGCCGATCGCGCTTGTGGAAGGTCGCCTTGCAAGACTTGGCCACCGCGCTGGGCATCCCTATTCGGGTCTGCCACTTTCCCCCAGGGACCAGCAAGTGGAACAAGATCGAGCATCGGATGCGCGAAGCGTGTCACATTACGCAGAACTGGCGTGGCCGGCCACTGGTGAGCCACGAGGTCATCATCAACTTGATCGCGGCCACTTCGACACGCCATGGACTGAAGATCAAGGCCGAGCTTGATGACGGCCGTTATCCGACCGGCACCAAAGTGTCGGATGATGAGCTCGCCGCCGTTCATCTCAAACCCGCCGAGTTTCATGGGGATTGGAATTACCAGATCCTTCCGGTGCGCAGGAAAAGTTAGTCATGTTATTTTGACGAGCCGCCTTAGTGTGCCCAGGGCTTTGTCCTGGGGTCTCAAACCGCGCCGTTTACTCCCTAACCTTAACCCCCTCCCCCTTCGTGTTCATTCGTGGCCCAAGCCCTGCGTTGGTAAAAACCTACCCCTGTGACCGGGGCGGGGCCGGCGGCAGCCAGAGGCTCACATGGCTGGGCTGCACCGTGGCGGCGGCCACCTCGACCAACTGGCTGGTCACTTGCTCCAGCGCCACCTCGTCGCGCAGCGTGCCGCCAAACGCCGCGATGATGCGGGCCGCGTCGTACTTGCGCCGGTAAAAGCGCCGGTCGATGAAGGCCTGCACCCGCCGCCGCAGCGGCCCAAACAGCGCCGCAATCGCCAGGGTGGAGAGCACGCTCACCAGCGGGTTCTGGCTCTGGCCGGTCAACGGCCGCACCACCGCCTCCAGTACCACCACCACGCCAAAATAGGCCAGCGCCAGCACCGCCGTGAGCACGGCATACACCAGCGTGCGCCGCAAGATCAGGTCGATATCCCACACCCGGTAGCGCAGGATGGCCACGGCCAGGCACACGGTGAAGATCGGAAAGGCGAAGTTGGACAGGCCCAGGCCATCCAGCGTGCGCCAGAAGGTCTGGGTGCTGGCCGGCAGTCCGGCCAGGCTCAAAAACACCACCGCAAACGTCGGCAAGAAGCACCCCACCGCCGCCAGCAGCCCGCCCAGCCCCCACAAGAACTGCGCCCGGCTCACCGCGTCGCGCTGCGTAAAAATGGAGTGGACCAGACTGAGCAGGGTCAGCACAAAAAACACGCCGGTCAGCCCGAAGCCCAGCTCGACTTGGAACCCGATGACGGCGGTGATCAGCCAGAAAATGGTGAAGGGCGCGACCCCCAGCCCGGGGAAGCGGGTGAGCAGCCGTTTGGGGCGCGGAAAGGTCAGCGCCAGCAGGAACAGGCTTGGCCCGATCAAGATGGCAAAGATCCAGTAGCTGAAGAACGCCGCCAGCCACCAGATGGCGCTGACCTGCGTAGTGGGGCCGTCCGGCACTAGGCTGCTCAGGGCGTTGGCCAGCAGCACCGCCGCCAGCAGCAGCAGCGCCCACCCGGCCGGCTCGCCTGGCCGCTGCCCGAGCACAAACAGCCCAATGCCCAGCATCAGCCCCGGCATGAGCCCGGCCAGCACCAACAGCGGGTGGCCGAAGTTATAACGCAGCAGCGCGCTCAGGGTCCAGGCTTTCAGCGGCACGGCCAGCTCCACCACCTGGCCGGCGCGCTCAACCGTATAGCGCATGGCCTGACCCACGCGGAAGCGCTCGGTCAGGGTGTGGCCCACCAGTCCCTGATCGAGGCCCAGCCCTTCCACGGCCAGCAGGCTGTCACCCGGCTCCAGCGGCGACGCCCCGCCCAGCAGGTTGACATCAAAGGTCAGGCTGTTGTCGTCAAACTCCTCGGAGGAACTGTAGGTCCAGCCTTCAGTCGGCAGCGCGGCGCGGTAGGCGATCTGCGCGGCGCTCACGCCGATCAGCGCCAGCGCGATGCATAGCATGGCCTTGGCCGGCCACGGCCACCGTTGGGGGACTGCGCCTGCTTGTCTCCGCACCTGCATCCGCCTCACCTCCGCCGCGCCCTCGCCTCAACCTGCCTCAGCCACCCATAGCATCCCATGCGCCCGTCCCCTCCCCGTTACGGCCCGCGTTACGAACCGCCGCCGGCCTTTCCCCAGCCAGGGTTCCCCCTTGAGTCCCCCGAGTCCCCTAGCGCAGCACCCCTCAGACCCTTTATACCCCTTCCCCCTGCCTCACCCGAAACGCATACCTCCCCGACCCCACGCGCACCACCACTTCCCCCTCCCCCTGGCGCACCGCCGCCACGCCCTCGGCCTCGCCCAGCGGCCGGCCGCCCTCGGTCACCGCGCCGGCCGAGGCCGCCGGCAGATGCACCTCGCCCTCGGTGTTCGGAGGCACGGTGATCGTCAGGTCGAGCCCGGCGGCGGTCTGGGTCCAACTGGAGGCCACGCGCCCATAGAGCGAGTCGTGGTGGGCGCTGGCCGCCGTCAGCGTGCCGCCGGGGCGCGGCCGGAAGATGGTGCGCGCGTAGCCAGGGCGCTCCGGGTCGCGGTTGAGGCCGGCCACCACGCGGTACAGCCAGTCGCCGATGGCCCCGAACGAATAGTGGTTGAACGAGTTGGCGTGCGGCGACTGAAACGAGCCGTCCGGCTTAATGTTGTCCCAGCGCTCCCAACTGGTGGTCGCGCCCAGCGTCACCGGGAACAGCCAGGAGGGGTAAGTCTCCTGCTCCAGCAGCGCGTAAGCCACCTCCAGGTAGCCGTGATCGCTCAGCACGTGGCACAAATGCGGCGTGCCCAAGAAGCCGGTGCTCAAGTGGTTGCCGCGCCGCCGCACATCCGCCGCCAGCCGCGCGGCGGCCTGGGCGCGCAGGTCTTCCGGCAGCAGCTCGAACTGCAAGGCCAGCACATAGGCCGTCTGCGTGTTCGGCCCCAGCCGCCCGCTGGGGCTGACGAACTCGCGATTGAAGGCGGCGCGCACGCCGGCCGCCAGCGCGGTGTAGCGATCCGCGTCGGCGGCGCGCCCCAGCAGGCGGGCAGTCTGCGCCACCAGGCTGGTCGAGTAGGCGAAGTAGGCCGTGGCGATCAGCGCCACATCAGTCACCGGGTTGGGGAACTGCGGGTCGGGCGCTTCCACCGCCAGCCAGTCGCCGAAGCTAAAGCCGGTGTCCCAGATCAGCCGGTCGCCGGTCTGCGCGTGCATGTAGGCGATCCAGGCCGTCATGCTGGGGTACTGCTCTTCTAAAATGCGCTGGTCGCCATAGCACTGGTAGATCGTCCACGGGCCGACCACGGCCGCATCGGCCCAGCCGGTGGCTGCCGCGCCGCGCCCCACATCGGGCACGCAGAACGGCACCGCGCCGTCGGGGTACTGGTCGGCCGCCAGGTCGCGCAGCCACTTGGTCATGAAGGCCGCCACGTCCATATTGAAGGCGGCGGTGGGCATAAACACCTGCGCGTCGCCGGTCCAGCCCAGCCGCTCGTCGCGCTGCGGGCAGTCGGTGGGCACATCGAGGAAGTTGCTCTTCTGCCCCCACACAATGTTGTGCTGCAACTGGTTGAGCAGCGGGTGCGAGCACTCAAAGCCGCCGGTGGGCGTCAGGTCGGAGTGCACCACCACCGCGGCCAGATCGTCGGCGGTCAGTTCGCCGGGGTAGCCGGTCACCTTGATATAGCGGAAGCCCATGAAGGTGAAGTGCGGCTCGTAGACTTCCGCGCCGCCGCCCTTGAGCGTGTAGTGCAGCGTTTGCAGCGCCTCGCGGATGTTCGCCAGGTAGAAGTGGCCGTGCCGGTCGAGCACCTCGGCGTGGCGCACGGTGATGGTTGCGCCGGCCTCGCCCGTGACGCGCAATTGCACCCAGCCCACCAGGTTCTGCCCGAAATCCACCAGCACGCCGTCGCCCTCGGGGTTCGGCCAAATTTTGATCGGCCGCAGGGTCTCCTGCCGCCGCACGGCCGGGCCGGTCTGCGCTACCAGGCGCGGCCCAGTATGCGTCACCGCCCGCACCGGGGCCCAGTCGTCGGCGGCGTAGTCGGGCAGGCTCCAGCCGGGGCGCTCCAGGCGGGCATCGTAGTCCTCGCCGTCGTAGATGTCAGATTTCAAAATCGGCCCGGCCGCCGCCTGCCAACTGGCGTCAGTGCCGACCACCTGCACGCGCCCGTCGGCATAAGTGATGACCAACATGGCCCGCAGCGCCAATGGCCCGTTGTAGCCGGGCGGCTGGCCGTTGCCGCGCACGCGCCCGCGGTACCAGCCCTCGGCCAGCGTGGCCCCGGCGGCGTTGCGCCCCGGCCGCAAGTGCGCGGTGATGTCGTAGGTCTGGTATTGCAGGCGGGCGTTGTAGGCGGTCCAGCCGGGGGTGAACAGCCAATCGCTCACCGGCCGGCCGTTGAGTTCGAGCGCGTACAGGCCCAGGCTGGTGACGTAGGCCCGCGCATAAGCCACCGCGCCGCTGACCGCGAATGTGCCGCGCAGCAGCGGGCACACGGCCGTCACCGCCGGCTCGGGCGTGATGAAGCCGGCCTGCCAGTCCTCGGCCGCCAGCAAGCCCATCTCCCAACTGGCCGGCGCACTCCACTCAGACGCCGCGCCGCCCTGGTCCCACACGCGCACTTGCCACACCGCCCGCTGCCGTGAGGTGAGCGCCGCGCCGCCGTACACCACATGCGTGGACTGCGCCGACGCGACCCGGCCCGTGTCCCACAGGTCGGCCGGCTCCGCCGCCAGCGCGGCCGGGTCACTCGCCACGCGCAACTGATAGGCGCTCTGGCGCAGGCCGCGCCCCGGCCCACCCAACTGCCAACTCAAGCGCGGCAGCCGCACATCAATCCCCAGGGGGTTGGTTTGATACTCGCAGGTCAACGCGGTGACGGTCAGAGAGGCGGTCATGTGCAGCAATTATCCTGTGGGTAAACCGGCGGCCGGCCGGCGCGCGTCATTGTAGCGCGATTGGCGGGCCGGGGGCATTGCCGCGCCGCCGCATTCAGTTATATACTCCCGCCTGAAACGACAGTCGGCAGTCGGCAGAGAACCGCTCTTAGGAAAACCCCATGCTCACGCTTGTTGACCTCTCGCTCGATGTGTACGACCGCGCGCCCACCTTCGGCCCTGACCCCAAGACGGCCATTCTGCCGCACATGGGCGTCGCCAACATGGGCTACAACATCACCCAGCTCATTCTCAGCTCGCACCTGGGCACGCACCTCGATGCGCCCTTTCACTTCTTCGACGATGGCCGCACGGTCGAGAACCTGGATGTGCGGCGCGGCTTCGGCCCGGCCTGGGTGCTCGATTTCTCGCACAAGGGCGCCAAGGCCGAGATCACACCCGCCGACCTAGAACCGCACGCCGCCAAGATCACGCCCGGCAGCCGGCTGATCTTCCGCACCGGCTGGGACCAGCAGTTCCCGCAGGCGCATTACTTTTCCGACCAGCCCTACCTCGGCGCGGCGGCCTGCACCTGGCTGGTGGCGCGCCAGGTGGCAACCGTGGCGCTGGATATGCCCACCATCTACCCCGGCGACTACATCACCGTGCACCACATCTTGCTGCGGCCGGAGGTGCTGGTGATTGAGGGTCTCACCGGCCTCGACCGGCTGCGCGGCGAGCAGGTGCTGCTGTGCGCGCTGCCGCTGCGCATCCGCGGCCGCGACGGCTCACCCTGCCGCGCCATGGCCATCGACGCCGCCGACCCGGCCGAGCTCGCGCCGCTGCTGGCCCTCTTCGCCGGCCTGGCTTTCACCCCCGCCGCGTAGAACGTTCATTACACATTATTGGAAATAGGCGTGAGCGCCCGGTTTCCCAACCACTGGACCGTACCCTAGCAAATTAACTGTCATTCTGAGCGCAGTCGCGCCGGCCCGATACCATGCTGCGGTCGCGCGCGAAGAATCTCACCGCTGGACGTTCCCAAACGCCAGTCCCTGCGCGGTAGTCCGTGATCGCTTGGTCAGTGGTCTATTTCCGATAAGGTCTAGAGAAAGAGCTAGGGCAGAGGTGAGGGGTGATACGGGGAGTCGTAGGGCGTATTTCACGTTGGGCGCCAGCCTCCACGGCTCAACCAATCGCCGGCCGCCACCCACCCGCCGGATTTGTCATTCCGAACCCGGCCTCAGGTAGTTAGGCCTAGCGCTCCCTCTTGGCCGGTGACGCGAAGCGTCTCGGCCGAGACCACAACGAACGCGTCTCGTCCCTGAACTGAAATACGTCCCGAGCCGTAGTATAGTGCGCCGCACGGCAAGCGCGATGCTAAATCGTTTGCCATAACGGTTGCCAGCTATTGAAAGGAACCCGATCATGAGAAAAGTTATCGTACTCTCCCACGTCTCCCTGGATGGTGTCATCCAAGCCCCCGGCGGGCCGGAGGAAGATCCCAGTGGCGGCTTCGCGCATGGTGGCTGGGCCGGGCACTTTTCCGACGAGGTGAGTGGCGCCGCCATCCGCCGGCAGATGAACCTGCCGTTTGATCTGTTGTTAGGGCGCAAGACCTTTGACATTTGGGCAGCGTACTGGCCGCAGCATGCCGACATCTGGCCGGGCGCCAGTGCTGCGACCAAGTACGTCGCCTCGAATACCCTGACTGCTAGCGCATGGCAGCCCTCCGTGTTTTTAGGCGGAGACATTGCGGAAAAAGTCTTCCAGATCAAGCAACAGCCCGGGCCGGATTTGCACGTGTGGGGAAGTGGCCATCTCCTGCAGACGCTTCTCAAGCATGATTTGGTCGATGCGTTCTGGCTAAAGATCTATCCGGTGACGTTGGGCGGTGGCAAACGGATGTTTGCCGAGGGCACCATCCCGGCGGCGTTCAAGGTGACCGATAGCACCGTCACCCCTAAAGGCGTCATATTCGTGAATTACGAGCGGGCCGGCGCGCTTGCCACCGGAAGTTTTTGAATAGGCGGGCCGGGTTGGGCCTCGGAAGGGGAAGCCGAGGCCCGGCGGGGCGAATATGGGAAATCTGAGTTGATCTACGCCTGAGCCCGCGACTGCCTGGCTGCCGCGCGCTTTCTCTTTCGCTCTCTTAATCCTCTCGTAGTAGAATCGCGGACATGCCGGTGCGACAAACGAAGTTAGTGCGTTGGCTGCCCATGCTGGTGGCGGCGACGCTGGCGTGCAATCTGCTCACGCCGGCGACTACGACCGCGCCTACGGTGCCGCCGCTGACGCAGACGCTGCCCGCTACGGCGGCCCCCACCCTCACAGCGGTCCCGACCTTCACGGTAGTGCCGGCGACCGCCGTACTGACGGCCACGCTTGTACCCACACCGACACCAGAGGGCGAGTACCGGCTGACAGCCGACAACGTCCGCTTCCACCCCGACCCGCAACTGTATAGCGGCGACATCGTCAGCCTGGAAGTGCTAGCCGAGGACGCCCCGCCCAATTGGAGCGGCGCGCCGGTGCGCGTGTACATCGACGCGCGCGGCGACGAGCCGCTGGCCCGTGGCAACTTCACGCGCTACGGGTTGGGCGGGCGCTTGCAGGCCACCTTCACTTGGGTGTGGGACACGCTGGGGCGCAGTGGGCCGCAGACCGTGATTGTGGTGGTCAGCCCCAGCGCCGTGGAGGGGATGGACGCGCCGCCCGAGCAGACGCTGACGCTGAGCGTGGAGCTGCTGCCGAGCGCGGCCCGCCCGCAGCCGGAGCCGGAAGCGCAGTGGGCCACGGCCGAGAGCGCCTGCTGCATCTTCCATTACCTGACCGGCACGGCGGCGGCGCGCGATATCGATGTGATCCGCCTGGAGGCCGACGCGGCGTTCGCGCATGTGGCCGCGGTGCTGGGGGTGACGCGCGAGCAGAAGGTGGTGTTTACCATGCTCAGCCGGCTGCTGGGGCATGGCGGGTTCGCCTCGAACGAAATCTCACTCAGCTATCTCGACCGCAACCCGGCCGTCACCGAATTGTTCAGCGTGTTCGCGCACGAGGGCACACACATTTTGGACCGCCAGATCGCCACGGTGCGGCCGACGGTGATGGTGGAAGGGCTGGCGGTGTATGTGGCGGGCGGCCACTTTAAGACCGAGCCGCTGGCGCCGCGCGCGGCGGCGGTGCTGGCGCTCGACCGCTACATTCCGCTGGCCAAGCTGGCGAACGGCTTTTACCCGGCCCAGCACGAGATCGGCTACCTGGAGGCCGGGGCCTTCATTGACTACCTGGTGGCCCGCGACGGCTGGGATCAGTTCAAGGGCATGTATGCCTCGTTCCAGTCGGCGCCGACCGACGCCGGGATGCTCGACGCGGGCTTGCAGGGCCATTACG